>NZ_JBHVIV010000093.1:0-33140 GCF_042799475.1 Kitasatospora sp. NPDC057692
GGACAGCTTGGCCTCGGACAGGCCGGCCCCGGACAGGATGGCCTGGGTCAGGATAGCCCCGGACAGGTCTGCCTGGGCCAGGTCGGCCACGGTCAGGTCGGCCCCGGACAGGTCGGCCCTGGACAGGATGGCCCCGGACAGGCCGGCCCCGGACAGGATGGCCCCGGACAGGTCGGCCCCGGACAGTTTGGCCCCGGACAGGCGGGCCCCGGACAGGTGCGCCCCGGCCAGCTCCAACCGCTCGTACCGGGTACGGGAGAGCGTGAGACCGGCCGCCTCGGCGGGGGCCTGCTGAGGTGCTTCGGCGCGTTCGGCGCGTTCGGCGATCGCGCGGGCCGTCTCCGTCAGGGCCGCGGAGGGGGCGTCGGGGCACGCGAGGTACAGCACGCCGCGCAGTACCGCGATCGCTCGTGTCATCTCGTCGTCGTCCACCACGTTCTCCACGGTAGGGCTGTCATGACAGGCCGGCACAGATCGGGCACCGCGAACCTGAGCGGACCGCGCCGGACAGCAGGGCGCCAAGTGCGGTGTTCTGCGCAATCCGGAGTCTGTCCTCCAGGGTCTGCCCCCGCTTCGGTGTCGCGTTGTCCAGCAGGAAGACCACGAGCTGTCGCCAGTGGTCCTCGGCACGTTGCCAGTCCGGCCCCGGACTCGGGCCCGTTGTTGTCCTGGGCCGGTGCCGGTCGCCGAAGGCGAGGACGGCCGTCTCGACGTCGCCACCGCGCTTGTGCAGGTCGTGGAGCGTGATCACGGGCCGCTCCCGCCCGGTGGCGGAGACGGCGGGGCGGAGAGTTCACGGACGCGGTTCAGGACCTCCTCCAGCGGCAGGGCCTGGCGGGCCTGGATCTGCGCGGTGACGAGATACCCGGCCATGCCCCCGACGAAAGCCGGGATCGCGGCCCACCCGGTCACCGACAGCAGCCACGCACACCACTGCGGCCGCACCGCGGCCGGCGAGGCGAGGCCCACCATCACCTCGTACGCCCGCGCCCACCCCAGCAGGAAGCCGTTCAGCACGAACAGCACCGCGCAGAGTCCCAGTACCCAGCTCGCACGCGTCAGCAACCAGTAGGGCAACCGGCCCAGCGCGTGCCGCCGTGCCCACCAACCACCCAGCCGCCGGGCACGGCCCGGGACCGGCGGTCCGTGCCGCTGAACGGGAACAGGCGGGACCGCAGGAGGTGGTGGTGCGGGCGGCGGAGGCGGTGGTGTCGGCGCGGGCACGCCCACACGCTAGCCCTCCCACCGTCACCCGCGCGGCCGAACCGAAGGATCCGCCGGCCCTCCCGCTCACAAAGCCGGGTGGGCAAGGCGTGGCCCCGCCTACGCCCCGTCGGACGCGGCAGCGTCCCGCCGGACCTTCTGCTGCGCCTCGTGGCGGTTGCCGCCCGCCGCGGCCCAGTACGGGTGGGCGTGCAGGCGCAGGCCCGCCGCGGTGTACGCCCTCGTACCGGGCCCAGTCGGTCGGGTCCTACTCCCAGGCGGCGAGGGCCTCTGACGCCTCACGCTGGACCTGCAGCACGCCCTCCCGCAACCGTTCGAGCTCAGGGCCGGGGATGGTGTTGCTGTCGCTCTCGCTCACCGGGGCATCGTACGGACGTCCGATCCCCGGCGCGGGCACCTCCACCCGTGTTCGGCCCATCAGGGGGACGATGGGAGGGTGAGCGAACCTGTACCCCGCTACGAGCCGGGCGACGTCCTCCAGGAGACCGCCGCCGCCCACCGCCGCCTGCTGGTCCTGGCTGTCGGCGTCGAGTCCTATTTCGTGCGCCGCCTCGATGCGGCCCCCGGTGGCCCGGAGCCGCTGGAGAGCGCGTGGGCGTTCGAAGGCTGCGAGGGCGCGACGAGGCTGGCCAGCCCTGCCGTAGAGCCTTGATCATCTGACGTTTGCCCAGCTCAACCCCAATACTCGAGCATTTGTTCTGTGACCCGGAGCTACCCATCGCGCCGCCCGACCCCGCCCGGGGCCGTCGGGTCCTGGCACGATGCCCGCCGGGCGCCGGCCTACGAGGTCGCCCGGGCCGCCGACCGCGAGCGCCTGGCGTGGACGCCTGCGGTGATCCGGATCGGCGACGGCTGGCTGCACGGCATCGTCATGGCGTGGAGGCCGCTGCCCGCCGGCCGGTGGGCAGCCCACGTGCTGTGGGGTCCGCCCCTCACCACCGCCTGGGTCACCTACAGCCCGGGCACCCTGCGCCCCGGACCGGTCGGGCGCCCAGGGAGCCGGCGGGGTGCGCCGTGCTGACCGCCGTGCCCGCCGGCAGCGACCGGAGCGACGACTCGCCGACCTTCTCGCGGAAACCTCGCCGGAGGCGCGGCGGGCCCGCCTGGAGGCCACCACCCGGCCCGCCCTCGACGCCCTGGCCCCGTCCTCCCCGACGGCCGCCTGCCCCGCGGTGTGCCCGTCGAGGTCCTCAACGACCACTACCTCCTCGCGCTCGCGGCCGGCGCCGCCCAGCACCCGGACGTCGTCGTAGCGGCGGTCGGGCTCCCCGACCTCGGGCTGGCCACGCTCGACGCGCTCGGCCTGCCGTACTCCCGCCAGTTGGTTGTCGATACCCCGGGACCGCACTGGAGCGAGGTGGTCTCGGCCCTCGCCAAGGACGGCGCCTGCGGCGTGATCATGCTCCAGCCCATCACCGCCGCGCGACCACCAGCGGCTCGCCGCCCACCTGCGCGCCTCCGGCACCACCCTGCTCGTCACCGTCCCCTGGCCCGGCGCCGCCCTGCGCCTCACCACCAGCCACCGCGCCTACGCAGGCCTCGGCGACGGCCACGGGATGATCACCTCGCGCACCGCCACCGTGGACTGCACGGGCCGCGGCCGAGCCGGGGTACGCACCCGCACCCACACCCTCCTGCTGCCCGGGCCGGGCGGCACCGCCCAGCCGCTGCCCGCCGCCGCCGAGCCCCTCGCCGACGACACGGCCGCCGCCGCGACGGCCTGACCCCGCCCGCTCGGGGAAGGCGAGGCCAGGCCGTCGGTGGCCCGCAGACTTCAGCGCGACGCCGCAGCCGCCGCTTCGTGGAGGGGCCACCGGGGCCCGTCGTCCGGACGGTTCAGCCACGCGAACTGCCGCTCGGGGGTGACCGTGATGCCGTAGTCGTACACCTCCGGCCGGCCGAGGCCCTCCCACTGCGCCCAGGCCAGCATCAGCTCGTCGCCGATCCGCCGCTCGCCGCCCTGGTGCAGCACGGTCCGGCCGTCGCCGACGGCGGAGAACACCGCCCAGGACGCCGCGCCGTCGTGGACCCAGGCGCTGACGCCGGCCTCGTCGCGGCCGGTGCTGACCACCGCGTCCGGCACGGCGACTCGCAGCGCGAACTTCAGGTCCACGTCCGATTCGAGCGAATCGAAGTCCCGGTCGATGTACCGCTCCGTCTCGGCCGGGCCCTCGCCGCGCACCGCCCGGAATGCGGTGGAGCCGGCCGACGGCGGCACCGGGCCGGTGCGGTCCGCCATGAACTGCCCGAGCCCCTGCACCCAGCCGCTCGCGCTGCGGCCGTCGGCGGCCACCGTGAGCGCGACGTGCCCGAGCCGGCCCCACGGGAACACGATCCGCCCGCCCGGCCCGGCCGCCTCCACCCACGTCCACGGCACGCGCTCGACCGCGTAGGTGGCGATCACCCGGTCGAACCGCCCGCCGCCGGGCACGGTCGTGGTGGCGTCCGCGACGAGGACCTCCACGTCCAGGCCGGCGGCCGCCAGCCGCTCCCGTGCGAACGCGGCGAGGTCCGGGTCGAGCTCGGTGGACACCACCCGGCCCGGCCCGGCCCGCCAGGCCGCGAGGGCCGCGTTCCAGCCCTGGCCGCCGCCGATGTCCCACACCCGGTGCCCGGGCTCCAGGAGCAGCGAGTCCAGCATGTCCACCACCACCCCCTGCGCGGAGACGCTGGAGGACGGCAGCCCGCCCGACACCTGGGTGATCGCAGCCGCGTCCGGGCTGTCGTACAGCTCGTCGGCCCAGTCCTCCTGATCGGCCTGCCGGTCGACGGACACGTACGCGCGCCCGTCCCACCGCCACAGCCTCTCCGGCGCGAACAGGTCCCGGGGCAGCGCCGTCACGGCCTCGCGCAGCCACGGGGCCCGCTCAGGCCACTCCCCGCGCGCGTCCATCGCCTTGTCGAGCGCGGACCGCCGCTCCGCCAGGTCCACGCGTCAGCCCTTCTTCGGCTTGCGGTGCTTCCCGTCGCTGCCCGGATCGGGCTTCGGCAGCTTCCCGTCCGCGTTCCCGGGCGGCGGGTCGCCCTTGCCTAGTTCCTCCGGCGGCCTCTCGTGCGCACCCATCTCAATCCCCTTCCGCGTACGGGATGACGAACCCGACCATCCTGACCATCCGACCCGCACGGCGGTAGAGGGCGCAGGAGCGCGCACGAGGCGCTCCCGTGCTTCGTGCGCCGGGTCCTTGTGCGCGCCACGAGTAGAACGACGGGTGGCCCCGGCGCACTGCTCGCGCTGGGGCCACCCACCTGGCCTTCTCGGGACCGCCGAGTACCCTACCTCCCGGCGCCGGCATCGGCCGCAGCAGCCTTCGGCCCGGCCGCAGGGGTGTCCGGCGCGGCGCCGGCGGCCAACGGTGACGGGCCGAACCCCCCCAGTTCAACCACCCACGGGCCGTCGCCGAACACGTCCGGCTCACGAGACGCCAGGACGCCCCCCGGCGCGGCGCGGGTCTCCAGGGTCACCTCCCACCCCCGCCGCAGCACGATCCCGAGGACGTCGTCGCGCTCCGCGCGCTCGACCAGGACCGCCCGCTCGAACCGCTCTCCGCCGATCATCACCGGGCCCTCGTAGCGGCCCGCCAGGCTCTGCGTCATGACCCCAGTGTGAGGCCGTCCGGCGCCGCGATCGTCAGCGCGTCCAGCGCCTGCTGGGCCTTGCCCTCGCTGCCCCGGCCGCCGCGCCGCGCCCCGCCCTTGGCGTACTTTCCCGCCTGGGTTTCGGACGCCCGGTCGCCGGTGATCGACACGATCTCGGGCGCGCTGTAGCCCTGCGCGCCGAGGTCGGTCGGCGCGCCGGCGCGCAGGGCCGTGGCTGGTCACCTCCGGCGCGTCGAAGTCCGGGGTCCGGACGGCCATCCGCTTCACCGCCCGGTTCACCGAGTGCCCGGTCATCCCGATTCCGGACTCCGGCACCGGCATCAGCCCGCCCTTCTTGGTGACGCCGCGCAGCAACGGCATCTCCGGGTCGGCCTGACCGTACTCGGCGAGCAGCTCCACGTACCGGCGCACCACAGCGATCGCCACCGGGTCCCGCACCTCGTACTCCTTGCCCGTCGACCAGTGATCGTTCTTCGACGTGCGCTTGCCGACGACCATCACCTCGCCGCCGTCCTCAAGCGGCACGAACTCCAGCGAGTCGATCCGGTACTGGGCCTGCTCGGAGCGGCGGGCCCGCGTGTGGTAGCCCAGGTGCAGGATCACCAGGTCCCGGTACCGCGCGAGCTCGCTGTCGGCCGTCGCCCCGGCCTGGAGATCGCCGACCCGGGCGCGGTCGATCGGCGGCGACGACTTCGGGGTGCGCTCCTCCCGTGCGAACCGCGCGGCCTGCTTGCGGATCAGCGCGTTCGCCGCCCGCGTCGGCGGCCACTTCGGGAACCCCGCATCCGCGTTGCGGTCCCGGATCGCCGCCATCGCCAGCCGCAGCGAGCTGACCGGAGCCCCCGTCTCTCCCGCCCGCCGTGCCGCCGCAGGTGGGAGATGTAGGAGACCATCGTCGTCTCCGCCGTCCGCGGCCCCGGCCGCCGCCCCTCCCGCGCGCACCAACGCTCGAGGTACAGCCACTGCTCGTCGTACGTGCTGGTGGTGCGCTCCGGCCGGGCGTCCTCCAGGTCCTCGGCCGCCTCGGCCGTCAGCGGCTCCTCGGCCTCGAAGACGGGCAGCGCGAACTGCACGAGCGCCTGGTCGTCGTCCTCGACCAGCTCGTCCTCGGACCCGAGCACACCCCCACCCAGGCCGAGCCGCACATCCGCCTGATCGTCGACCGGATCGAAGAGCTGCGCGGCGACCCGCTCGCCTCCCTGCTCAAGCGACTGGTCGTCACCGGCCGCAAGGCCGCCGTCGACATCGTCCTCACGGCCTCCACCACCCACCTGGACGCCTGGCCCGAGGGCCTGCGCCGGCACATCGACCGGCACGGGAACACCGAGATCCTCCCCGACCGCCGCCCGGCCGACGAGGACTGACCGGCAACCCCTGAATGCCTGTCTCGCGGCCTCTCCCGGGGCCGCGCACAGAACGCCTCCCCCTCCCACCCCCACAGCCCCGAAGGAGCCCCGTCGTGGACACCGCCCGGCACACCCCGAACACCACCAGCACCCGGCCGACCTGCAGATCAGCCTCCTCGCCGACGGCTACAGCCCGGTCGTCCTCGACGGCCAGAGCCTCGCCGTCCCCCTGCGCCCCGGCACGACGGACGAGGCGTTCGTGCCGGCGCTCATCGACGGCCAGGTCGCCGCCGTTCCCGTCCACAACCCGCTCGCCGCCGCGGCGCAGCCGCAGCCCGTCGCTCCGGCGCCGGTCCCGGAGGCCGACCCTGGCCTGCCGCTGGCGGTGCGGCACTGCGTCCTCTACGGATCGCTCGCCGCCCTCGCGGCCGGCGGCGCGCTGTGGATGGTGGGCGCGGCGATCGGCCAGGTCGCCCCGCACGCCGACCGGATCGGCGAGGTCCTCAAGTGGAGACGGTCGGCGCGGTGGCCGTCGTGGCGGTCGGCGTCGCGGCCCTGCTCGGCAAGCTCCGCGTCGTCACCTCCGGTTCGGCGTCGGGGGCGTCGGCGTCCGCCGGCGGCGACGGCTCCACCGCGACCGGCACCGTCCTCGCGATGTTCCACCGGCACACCGAGGTCACCATCGGCAAGCAGTCCGCCGGCTGGAAGGGCACGGTCAACAACGACGTCCGCTGACCGGCCGCCCCGTCTCGCCCCCGGCCCGCACACCGCCCGCCCCGCCGAACCCCGGGCGGGCGCGGCGCGTCCGGGGCCGGGGCTGGCCGACCGGCCGGCCGACACCGCGACCCCGTGGAGGACACCGTGAGCATCTCCGTGACCGTCACCGCCGACCCGGCCACTCCCGAGGAGAGGGGCGCCGCTGCGGTCACCTCCATCACCGAGGCCCTCAAGGCCGCCGCCGTGAAGCGTCCCCGGTCGACCGCCGGGCGCCGTGGCGGATCGAGGACACCCCTTACAGCGCCGCCAGCCTCACCGCCGGCGACCTCACCGCCCTCATCTCCGCGGTACCCGAGCGGCTGCCCGTCCTGTTCCACGTCCCGGACTTCGACTGCCGCGACGTCGCACCGCTGCGCTCCACCACTTGGGACGGCTTCCTTGTCCTGAAGAGCACCCCCGCCGAGCCCGACCCCGCCGCCCTGCCCCTCGACCTCGACCTGCCCGCCGCCGACACCGCCGAGCCGGGCGCACCGGCCCCTTCCGGCCGCCGGGCACAGCCCGAGGGGCTCACCGCCGGCGACCTCGCCCGGGTGCTGGCCAGCCTGCCCGACCACGCCCCCGTGATGGCCCTGGTGCCCGGATGGAACGGCACCGACGATCTCGCCGTGGACCGCGCCGACGACTACGGCGACTGCCTGGTGCTGGACACCGGCTACCCCTCCTGCGGCCCCTCCAGCCCCGACGACGCCGAGATCGCCGACGACGGCACCGCGTTGGTCCCCGGCCGGCTCCTCACCGATATCGCCAAGACCTTGCCCAAGGGCGCCGAGGTCGACATCGAGCTGGACAGGGACCGGTTGCTCGTCACGTGCCGGTCGGCGCGCTTCACCTTGCCGACCCTGCCCGTCGACGAGTACCCGGCCCTGCCCGCGCCGCCGGACACGGTGTTCACGGTGAACGGCGACGCGCTTGCCGACGCCGTCGCCCAGTCCGTCGTCGCCGCCGGCACCGACCACACGCTGCCCGCGCTCACCGGTGTGCAGATGATCCTGGAGGACACCCGCCTCACCCTGGCCGCCACCGACCGCTACCGCTTCGCGGTCCGCGAACTCGCCGTGAGGCCCACCGGCACCCTCCCGGCGGCAACCGCGAAGACCGGCAGGAATGAAGGGCAAGGGCGAGGACGACGCGGACCCGGCCGAGGAGGCCGGCCGCGCCGCCCGCACCGTCCTGGTCCCCGCCAAGGTCCTCTCCGACGCCGCCAAGGCGCTGGCCGGGGAGAACCCGGTCGCCATCGGCTGGTCGGACGGCCAGGTCACCCTCTCCGTCCCGGGCCGCTCCCTCGGCACCCGGCTCCTGGAGGACGAGTTCCCCAAGTACCGCAACCTGCTCCCCGTACCGGACGACGCCGAGCTGACCACCACCGTCCCCGTCGACGAGGCGCTGACCGCCCTCAAGCGTGTCGCCCTGGTCGCCTCCGACAAGCGCCCCTTGCTGACGGAAGCCAGCCATGACCGATAGAGGCTCTACGGAGTAGCCGCAGTCGGAACAGCGCCTCGTCAGCAGTATCAGGAGGTCATGGATGGCCCGGGCCAGACCGCGAGCTTCCCGCCCGCCGTCGAGATGATCCGCCAGCCTCCAGGTCCGAGCGCTTCCACTTCCCATGCCTCGAACGAGGGGTCCGCCTGGCTGGTGAGGTGGCAGCCGTTGTCGAAGACCAGCCGCAGTGAGCCGGTCTTGAAGGCCACCGCAGACAAGACCTTCGCTCCGAACAGCCCGAGTGCCGCCGCCACATCCTGTTTCCCCGGGTCGAGGAGGACCTCCTGACGGCCTTCTCCGAGAGCCTGGGTGAGCTTGAAGGGGCATCCAAGATCCACGCGGGCATCCGAGTCGAGGTGCAGGAACAGGTGGTAGCCAACGCTGATCTGGGTAACGGCTAGGCCCCGAAGATTCATGATCCAACGGTCTTCGTGCTCAGCCAACGACGTTTCACTCACCAGTGCAAGATGCACTGCGGAGCATCGACAGCGCCACCGAATAGCCGCCACGGGCTCGCGGCCCATCTCACGGTGGGGTCAGCCGGCACGGGAACAGCGCAGGTTCGGAACACCGACGCTTCACCAGTACGCCGCCCCGCCGAGCGGGTGCCCGGTCGCCCTCGGCCTGACCACCACCGCCATCACGGCGGTGTCGCTGTTCGCGCTGCGCGGCCTGTCCTTCAGCCTGCGCCCGGTGGTGGTCAACCGCACCGACGTGCAGCCGCAGATCACCATCCAGACCCCCGAGCCCATGACCGCGAAGCCCCGGCCGGCCGTCCCGGCTCCGGGCTCGCCCTTCGAGCAGCGCTGACCCACCCCGGCGGGCCGGCGCCCGGAGCGCCGGCCCGCCCCCTCGCCCTGCCCTGTTCCGCACTGCCGACCGGAAGGCACCCTGCCGTGGCCCTGGCCATATCCCACGAGGCACAGATCGCGGCCCCGTACGAGCAGCTCCAGCACCGCTCGGCGATCCTGCCCGGCCTCACCCCCGGAACCCCCACCCACCCCGGCATCCAGGCCGAATGCGACGCGATCCACGCCGAGACACGGCGCCTGCAGACCACCACCAGCGCCTCCCCGAAGACCGTCCTCATCGGGATCGCCGTGATCCTGCTGCTCGCCTGGAGCGCCCTCCACCGACCGGGCCCTGACGCCGCCCACCACCGCGCCCGCCGCCTGATCGGAGCCGAGATGACCGAGACCTCCGAGCCGATCCGCCACACCGCCGACGTCGCGCACCAGCTGACCGCAGCAGACCTCCGCACCGACCACTCCACCAGAAAAGCCCCACCGATGCCCTACTCCCCCGCGCCCGGCGACATCCTGCCGCCGACCGTCACCATCTGCGGCAGCATCCGCTTCTGGCCGCACATGGCCGAGGCCGCGCTCCAGGAGACCGCCGCCGGCCGCATGGTCCTCGCCCCCGGCATCGACATGCGCCAGCAGCACCCGCTGTGGGCCGCCCCCGCAGACGCCGAGAAGCTGAAGGCCCGGCTCGACGCCCTGCACCTGACGAAGATCTCCACCGCCGACGAAGTCCTCGTCGTCACCGACGACCAGCTCTACCTCGGCGAGTCGACCCGCCGCGAGATCCTCTTCGCCGAAGCCCTCGACATCCCGGTCTGCTACTGGCTGGCCGGGCACGGCCGGATCGGCGAGAGCCACCTGCAACCCACCCCCGTGCGCGAGCGAGCGGACAGGCAGCGGACGGCCGCGTTCGGCCGACTCACCAGCGCGGCCCCGACCGGCCCGGCGCGCGAGGACCTGCTCGCCCTCGCCGCCGCGGACCTGGCCGTCGCACAGACCGGCTTCAGCGCCTCGCTGGTCGACCTCCGCCGCGTCGCCCGGGAGGCGTTCGGCATCGACATCCCGTACGACCGCGCGCAGGCCGCGCTCGCCACCCGCACCGAGGGCACCTCGGCCATCGCCTTCCTCCTCGGCCAGGCGTAGCCCGCCCTCACCGTCCGCGCGGGGCTTCGCGTACTCCGGCCGCCGCTCCGGGCGGCAACACCAGCTCGCCGACGCACCCCCGGCCTGGAGGACGACGGCTTCGGCGAAGTCCGCCTCCCGGCGGTGAGCCGCTCCCGGCGCTGACACCGCAACCACGATCCACACCCAGCACTCGCACCCGAAAGAAGGACAGCCCCCATGACCACCCAGACCGCCGAGGAGTACTACGCCGCCCACATCCAGGACCTGCGCGACTACGGCGGCCGGCTCGTCACCACCGGACCGCGCCCCGACCACGCCCTGGTGTTCACCCTCGTGGACGGCGGCCACTTCCTGCCGTGCCCCAACCAGTGCCGCACCAGCACCGTGCTCGCCGCCGTTCGCCGCGCCCGCAAGCACCACACGGTCCACGAGTACGACACCACCGACCGTAGCGGCGCGGTACCGGGAACGCCTGGCGGTGTCGGGAGCCAAGAGCGACGGGGCCGACGCACACATGCTCGCCGACATGGTGCGCACCGATTCCCACCAGCTCCGCCCGGTCTCCGGGGACACCGCCGACGCCGAAGCGGTCAAGGTCGTGACGCGTACCCATAAGACCCTGATCTGGGAACGCACCCGCACCACACAACGGCTGCGGCACGCCCTGCTCGACTACTTCCCCGCCGCCCTGCTGGCGTTCGACGACCTGGACGCCCCCGACACCCTGGAACTACTGGCCAAGGCACCCGATCCGACCGCTGCTGCGAAGCTGACGACCACGCAGATAGCCGCGGCCCTCAAGCGCGCCCGCCGACGCGGCATCCCCGACAAGGTCACCAAGATCCAGGCCGTACTGCGCGCCAAGCACCTCGGCCAGCCCACTGCTGTGACGGCGGCCTACGCCGTCTCCGTGCGCGCGCTCATCGCGATGCTGGTCACCTTGAACGAGCAGGTGAAGTTCCTGCACGAGCAGGTCGAGGACTTCTTCTGCCTGCATCCGAACGCCGAGATCATCCGGTCCCAGCCCGGACTGGGCGCGATGCTCAGCGCCCGGGTACTCGCAGAATTCGGCGACGACCCCCACCGCTATGCCAGCGCCAAGGCCCGCAAGAACTACGCCGGCACCAGCCCGATCACCCGCGCCTCCGGCAAGAAGAAGGTCGTCACCGCCCGCCACGTCCGCAACGACCGGCTCGTCGACGCCCTGATCGCCCAAGCCTTCTCCGCACTGCGGGTCTCCCCAGGAGCCAGGGCCTACTACGAGAAGCAACGCGCCCGCAGCATCGAGTTCAACGCGGCCCTGCGCCAACTCGCCAACCGGCTCGTCGGCATCCTGCACGGCTGCCTGAAAGCCGGCACACCGTACGACGAGGCGACCGCCTGGTCCCACCGAGCCCATGCCCTCGCCGCTTGACACTCCAGCTCACGGGTGGGGCCGTTCCTCCTCTCACGCACGAGGTGAGGCAGCCTTGGCCCAGTCACGGTGGTGTACCCGGATCGTCGTTACCTGGTCCAGGGCATGTCCGTCGACCCGGTGGGCCGGTACCGGGTGATGCCCCACTCCGCGCCCCAGTCCTTGCCGGTCCAGTCGTAGGCGGGTGTCCAGAGCGGTCGGATCGGTTGAGGTCCCCACTCTTCCGGGTCCGGGCGCACCAGCAACTCGTCTTCATGGGCGTAGCCGCCGGTGAGTACGGTCGCCACGAACTCCGCGAAGCCGCCGTCGAAACGGTCGAGCTCACCGTCGTTGACGCCATCGAAGTCGCAGAAGAAGGCCACCGGCCACTGCTCCGGGTCCGGGCCGGTGGTCAGCCAGCAGCAGTAGTTGTGGTTGCTGTTCATGCCCCAGGGCAGCAGCCCGCCCAGGTCCGGGAACACGGGGGTGTGCTCCTGGTCCCAGAACTCGTCCTCACCCTCGACCTGCTCCCGGAACTCGGTGTCGGTCTCGAAGCGCCACCCCGCCAGGCCGCCCGGAGAGCCGGCTACGTGGGAGCGCTTCGTCGGTGACCGCACGCCCCACTCGCCGTTCAGGTTCACCGCACCGTACAGGTCGACGAACGCCCGGTAATCCGACGGCAGCTGAACCCCGAGCTCGTCCGGTGCCAGCTCCCACGGCACCCGCGCCGGGGTGTACACCGGCTCGCCCATGATCGCCCGCAACCGGTCCCACGCCTCGGTCATCGCCCGCCCCCTCCCCGGCCGTCAGCCTGTCAGAGGCTGCACTTTAGGCCATGGCTCCGACAAGCCACTGACCCGACCGGAAGACCGCCGGCCGACGAGCCCCGCTCGATCTATGACGAGAACGACCGCCGGATCGAGTACAAGCAGTCGCGGGACGAGGTAACCGCCTGGTCCCGCCCGGCCCATGCACTTGCTGTTTGACACGCCAGCTCATGGGATGTCTGTCAAGTTCTTCTGTTCAGTCTGATGTACCTATGTGGTCACAGCACTGGAGTGGTCGGGTTCGTACGAGCGTCAGGTCATGTCCGGTTCACTGGATTTGAGAAAGTGGGAGTCCGTTTGTGGATGTTGTGCCAGGATCGGGAGCCGGAAACACACGTTGCGCGGGCGATTCCCTGGTGCGATGACCACAGCGGCGGGTGCGGCCCGGTCCGGAGGCCGCCCGCATGCCACCGGGGTGGGGGCCCGCGTGCCGTACGTTTCCGTCACTGACCGACGTTCAGCACGAGTACCCTGCCGCGCCGCGACCCGGCGCCCCTGTACGAAGGACAAACCTCACCCATGTCCCGTTCCACCGTCATCGCGATACCGTCCCGCCGTGGCAGGCGCGGCCTGCCGGTCCTGCTCACCGGGGCGGCCACCGCGTTCGGCCTGCTGGCCTTCGCGGGCACCGCCCACGCCGACGCCGCCGTCCGCATCGCCGGCCCGGCCGGCCCGGTCCCGGTGAACACGCCCTACACCGTCACCGTCGACCTCCCCAACAACAACCCCGACCCCAGGTCCAAGGCCCCCCTGGTCAACATCACCTTGTCCGGCGCCGCGGCCACCGTGACCTCCGCACAGACCTCGGACGAAGACTGGTGGTGCGACTTCACCGCCGGTTCGTCCGGTAACTGCCACCACCTGGCGACGGCCAGCACTCCGGTGTCGATCACGCTCACCGTCGTCCCCACCGCGGGCGGGACCGTCACCGCCCGGGCCGAGGCCATTAACCTCCTCGAACAGTCGATCGGTACCGACACCACCAGCACGCAGGTCAGCGCGCCGACCCCGACCGCCACGCCCACCGCCACACCCACTCCGACCGCCACGGCGACGCCTACCGCCACACCGACGCCCACGGACACGCCGACGGTGACTCCGACTGCCACGGCGACCTCCACCGCCACGCGCACCCCGACCGCCACGGCGACGGCCACCGGATCCGCCACGGCCACGGCCTCCACCAGTCCCAGTGGCAGCCCGACCGCCCGCCCGACCGCCACGGCCACCGGCGCCTCCGCCACCACCGCTGCCCCGGGCGGCGCCGGAAGCTCTCCCACCGTCGCCCCTGTCGCCCGGACCGGCGGCGGAAGCCTTGCCGACACCGGTACCCAGACCATCGCGCTGACCGCCGGTGCCGCTCTCCTGACCGCGGCCGGCGCCGCGGCCGTCGTCACCGCCCGCCGCCGCGCCTCCTCCGCCCCGGGGCGGCACCAGTGAGCCGCTGACCCTGTGGGCCCCCTCTTCCGGGAGGGGGCCCACGCCGCTACAGCCGTCGTGGATTCCGGCCTGAGGTTTCAGTGTTCCAGCGGGCGCAAGAGAACGATGTTGTCGGCGGAAGCCTCGGATTGTGCCTGCCTGTTGAGCTGGTCGGTGAGGACAGCGTTGGTGAGAACGAGGCCGGTCACCTGTTGCCGGAGCTCTTGAATCTCGGCGTTCTGCCCTGCGATGGTCCGCTTGAGCTTGGCGACTGTCTTCCGGAGCTTCTTCTCGGTTTCCGGGACCTGGCGGGTTTCGCTACGGACCGTTCGTAGAACTCGTTCTTCAGGTCGGCGTGCCGCTTGAGGAGGGCCATGCGGTGGACACCTGCCTCGGCGGCGAGGGCCACGACGGTGAGGCTTCTGCCGTTGGAGCCGGTGGGGGTGCCGGCCAGAAGTCGGTCGATCGCCTCGCGGATACGGGTGCGTTCGTCGTCGGACTGATGGCTCATGCGAGCACCCCGGCGGTAGCGTCGTGGGCCTCGGCGCTCGCCCGGAGCCGGCCCGCGGCGCGGTGCAGTGCAGCCGTGTGCACGGGTGCCTTCCGGGGCGTGGGCGGCGACGAGGTGTCGGGGTACTGACTCCCGTGCCCAGGTATGTACGAAGTCGTGTGCTCAGATGGTGTCCTCGCCTGGGGTCATGTCGTACTCGTCCACGTCGAGCTCGGCGTCGACTGCGGCGAGGAAGTCCAGGACATCGCGGTCGAGATGCCAGCCGAAGAGGTTGGGAGCGTCCGGGTGGCGGGGCGATTCGTCGTGGTCGGTGTCGTTGAAGTAGCGGACGACCTGCAGGACTGCGCCGCCGCCGTCGGCGGCGAGTTGGCCCACGAGTTCGGCGATGCGGGTCGTGTGCGGCCGGAGCCGGTCGAGGATGCGGGCAATCTGTTCATCGACGCAGAGACCGGGCTCCCGGCAGACGATCCTCCAGCGATGGCTCGCTGGAATCGCCCTCGGCGTGATGGTCCGGCTGCCCCGGACGGTCACCTCGTCAGGGGTGATGCCCAGTCGCGAGGTGATCTCGTCGGCGGAGATGTGCTGGCTGGACAGACCGAAGTAGGCGTACTGGCGAAGAGACATCCGGGGATGGTAGCGGTGCCGGGCATGCGGCGAGCGGGATATATCCAGGCTGCCCCGGGGCCGGCAGTCACGCGACTTCGGCGTCGCCGTCGATGGCGGCGAGCCGGTTCTTCAACCGGTAGCTCGGGCCGTTGATCGAGATGACGTCGCGGTGGTGAAGGAGTCGGTCGAGGATCGCGGCGGCCAGGACCTCGTCGCCGAACACCGAGCAATGCTCAAGACCTGTGGATCAGCCCCAGACGGGGACGCGGAGGGCGTACCTTCCCGAATGATCCTGTGATGGTCTCCAATTAGGCCCGCGTTCGCAGCGCGGGTCGGGAAGGCACCCCCGTGCTCAGCGTAGTGAATGCCGACGGTTCCACCGAGACCGGCTCCCTGATCGACGAGATCGTCCGCGAGGGCGCCCGGCGGATGCTGGCCGCCGCACTGGAGGCCGAAGTCAACCAGCACATAGCCGAGTTGGCCGCCGAGCGGGACGAACGCGGGCACCGCCTGGTGGTCCGCAACGGCCATCACCGACCCCGCACCGTGGTCACCGCCGCCGGTCCGGTCGAGGTCACCGCGCCGCGGATCAACGACCGCCGCGTCGACGAAGCCACCGGCGAGCGCAAGCGGTTCTCCTCGAAGATCCTGGCCCCGTGGTGCCGCAAGTCCCCGAAAGTGAGCGAGGTGCTGCCGCTGCTCTACCTGCACGGACTGTCGTCCGGGGACTTCGTCCCGGCGCTGGAGGAAGCAGCTCATCGCCCTGGCCGAGGGGCTGCGAGAGAGCACCGAGCCGCGGGCCGACCTGCTGCGCGACTGCCGTCGCAGGGGCATGCGCGACCCCGAACTCGATGTCGGCGACGGCGCGATGAGTCTGCGGAAGGCCCTGGCCGAGGCGTTCCCCACCGCCCGGCACCAACGCTGCCGGGTCCATAAGGCTCGAAATGTCACGAACGCGCTGCCGAAGTCCGCACATCCTGGCGCGACGAAGGCGATGCAGGGGATCTACAACGCCGAGGATCGCACCCACGCCGAGAAGGCGATCGAGGCGTTTGCGAAGACATACGGCGCCAAGTGGCCCAAGGCCGTCGCGAAGATCACCGAGGACCGGGAGGAGCTCCTGGCGTTCTACGACTTCCCGGCAGAGCACTGGATCCACCTGCGGGCCACGAACCCCATCGAGTCCACGTTCTCCACGGTCAAGCCGCGGACCAAGGTCACCCGCGGTGCCGGCAGCCCAACCGCCGCTCTGGCGATAGTGTTCAAGCTGATCGAGTCCGCCCAGGACCGCTGGCGCGCGATCACCGGCGCCTCCCTCGTCGCCCTGGTCCGCTCCGGCGCCCAGTTCAAGAACGGCGTCCTGGTCCAACGCGAGGAGGTGGCGGCATGACCGACGCCCACCGCACCGGTCACCACCCGATCGACGTGGAACTGCAGATCGACCAGGTCACCATCGCGGACCCGGCCGAGGCCACCGCCACCGTGCGCTGCCTCCGCGGACCAGTACGCTACGGCGCCCGCTTCGACCAGATCCGCGACTCGGTGGAAGTCATCGACCTGGAGCTGACGCGGATCCACGTCTACGGCCGCTCGGTCGAGGAACTCGCCCCTCCCCACAGCGCGCTCGTGACCCTCCGGGGCACGGGGGCTCAACTGCTCACAGCAGGCACGTCAGCCGCCGGTTGGCAAGTCCTCCAGGGAACCAACCCGCCAACGCCATGACCCCGCCATCCACAGGAATTGACAATTGCTCCGCGTCCATCCCGGTGCCGCGCTTGCGGTAAGCGGCTGGCAGTCGGAGCGTCGCCAGGCACCTACTCCGGGCACGCAGCCGCATCCCGTAGTCGCCGGTCAGGACCCGGACGTCGGTGCCGGGGGCGAGCCCGTCCAGCTCGGCGGCACAGCCGAGGGTCTCCAGGCCTGACTCCGCTCGGCGACGGAGTGGCGAGGGAGTTTCGCTGACGAACACATTCGCGGCGCGAGCGACCCGATGTCAGAAGGATGCCGAATTGCCCATTCTTCGATCGAGACTCATATCGGCCCGGTCCTCGGGTCCGCAAGGGAGCCTTCTTGGTCGCACATTTGGCCGGTTTGACGGTGGCTTGACAGGCCGTCTGGCATGTTCGATGTACTCAAACTACTGCCCCACCCACAGAACAGGAGAGGCTAGTGAACCTGCGCAAAACAACGGCGGCCTACGTCCTCGCATCGGCGCTCGGTCTGACGCTCGGAACCGCTCCGACAGCTTCGGCTTCGTCCACGGAGACGCTGGTCGTGTCCAGCGTGCCGTCATTCGCGGAAGAAGATGCCGACAGCACCGCCAAGCCCCTGGCCACGCCTCTCGCCGACAGCGCGGTGGGCCACCGGCTGCGGAACCGCAACAGCAACAGGTGCCTCGTCGTCCAGGGGAGCGCCGGCGGGGCCATACCGTTCCAGTACCAGTGTTCGGAGTTCTACGACCAGGCCTGGGGCTACATCCCGATCGCCCCCGGCTTCAACCTGATCCAGAACCTGAACAGCAAAATGTGCATTGCAGCGCAGGGAAACTCCGGCGGGACCCACGCCATCCAGGTGGATTGCAACGGGAACTTCTCGGACCAGGCGTGGTGGACGGAGCACGTCTGGTACAAGGGCGAGCAGTTCGTTCAGTTCACCAAGTCGGGCACGAACCTTTCCCTGGCTGTCCAGGGGTACGGAGACGGGAACCAGCTGATCCAGGTGACGAACGGCGCCTTCGCCGACCAGTACTGGCGAGTCGCCTGGTAGGAGCTGTTCAAGGTTCGGGTCATGTGACCGAAGTCAGGGACTTCAGCCACATGACCCGAACCGCGAAGACGCAGGCCGGCCACGTAGGGCGGGCTCCTGTCATACCGGGCTGCCAGGCCCGCACCAGGCCTTGATCTCACACGAGTGAGCTGCCCCGGCTTTCGTAGAGTCCGCGATCATGTGATCAAGCGGTCTGTGGGGCTTCTTCCAGTCGCGCCCAGTAGGCCTGCTCGTATTCGTCGGGCGGGATGTAGCCGAGGGCCGAGTGGAGTCGTTCACCGTTGTACCACGCGACCCATTGGAAGACGGCCCGCTGGACCTCGTCGAAGTCCCGCCAAGGACCCTGGTGCTCGATCAGTTCAGCCTTGAATGTGCCGTTCAGGGCCTCGGCCATCGCGTTGTCGTAGCTGTCCGCGACGGACCCGACCGACGCTGAGGCGCCGGCATCGGCCAATCGCTCCGTGTAGCGAATGGACACGTATTGCGAGCCGCGGTCGCTGTGATGAATGAGGCCGGCGTCCTTCTTGATCTTCTGCCGCCACAGGGCCATCTCCAGCGCGTCCAGCGGCAGGTCCGTGCGCATGTGGGTGGCGGTCTGCCAGCCCACGACCCGGCGCGAGTACGCGTCCAGGACGAACGCCACGTAGACCCAGCCCGACCAGGTCCGGATGTAGGTCAGGTCGGCCAGCCACAGCTGATTCGGCCGCTGGGCGGTGAACCGCCGGTTGACCAGGTCCGGCGGGCGCGGGACGGCCGGTTCCACGACCGTGGTGCGGCGGCGCTGCCCGCGGATGACGCCTTCGATACCGAGCTCGCGCATGAGGCGCTCGACGGTGCAGCGCGCGACCGCGTGGCCGGCACGGTGCAGGGCGCGGGTGACGCGGCGGGCACCGTAGGTGCGGCCGGAGTCCTCCCACACCGCTGTGACCAGCGGGATCAGCTCCTCGTCACGCAGACGGCGGGCCGACTTCGGACGCTACTTGCGCGCGAAGTACGTCGACGGGGACAGCTCCAGCACCCGGCAGACGGGATCGACCCCGAAGCCGTCACGCAGGTGGTCGATCACCTGCTCGGCCTCGTCCGGGGACGGTCGATCTCCTGGGCAAAAAACACGCTGGCGGCTTTGAGGATCTCGTTGGCCCGCCTCAACTCAGCGTTCTCCTTGCGGAGTTCCTTCAGCTCATCGCGCTCGGCGGTGGTGAGGCGGTCGTCGCGCTCGCCCGCGTCGGCCTCGGCCTGGCGGACCCAGGACCGCAGGGCCTCCGGGTGGATGCCGAGGTCACGGGCCACGTGAGCGACAGGCCGACCGGTCGAGCGGACCTCACGCACGGCGCGCTCACGGAGTTCATCGGGGTACTTACGGGGTGCTGGCACTGCTCGTGGTTCTCCTTACGCCTGGATCGCAACAAACCCAGACATCAGGGACTCTACGAAAGCCAGAGCAGCTCAGAGCGGTGGCGCATCCGCAGCCAGGACCTGCCCGCACGGCAGCCAGCCATAGAGTCCGAGACAACGGCCCCGAGGCCGACCTCGACCAGATCACCGACGAGCTCCACACCCTCACCCCCGACGATTTCACTACCGCCCGCAACCGCCAGGCCGACGAGCTGAAGAAGACCGACCGGCCCCTCGCCGCACGCATCCGCGCGCAGCGCCGCCCCACCCAGGCCGCGTGGGCCGCCAACCAGCTCGCCCTTCATCACCGGGACCTCGTCGCCGACCTCCTCGGCCCCGGGCAGGAGCTGCGCGCCGCTCAGGAGCAGCTCGCCAGCGAGCGGCGCCGGCAGCCGGCCGCTCCACCATGACCCGCGACCAGCTCCAGCACGACCTCGAACATGCCAGCCGGCCACGCCGGGCCGCGGCCTGACCGGCCACTGGGCGGCCACGGCGCACCGCCAGCGCCGTGGCTGCAGCGGGCGAGCGAGTCAAGGCCGCCCATTCGACGGTGGCCACGTCGGCGGCGGCATCCGAGACGCATACCGGCCGAGCTCACCGGAGCGGAGGCCCGACCAGTGCGCCATCACCTGACTCCGCGGACCGTGCCCGAGCCAGGATGGACCTCGTCGCGCCACGTCGCGCTGGTTGCCAACGCGAGCGCTGTTAGGCGAACCCGGCCACCCACCACCGCCCCGCTGTCCACGTTGGCCGCGACGGCGGGGTCGGCGTGCACGACCAGGCGGTCGGCCTCGTCAACGAGGCCGGCGGCGAGCTGGGTGTAGCCGGCCGGGTTCCCGGCCCGTAGTCAGGAATTGCCGAGGGGTCAAGCGCAAATGGCGCTCGGTTGACGTGCCGTTGGGCATCGGCACCGACAGGTTCCGCCCGCGGTGCGGGCGGGTGTCGGGTGGCATCCGGTCGGGGTCCGGGGCAGGGGGTGCCGATGCCCCGACCGGGGGAAGATCACCGCCACGGGCTACGCCTCCTGTTCGTCGGCCGCCGGACGGCGCCACGGCCGGTGATTCTTGGGGATCGGCGGCCGGTCGCCGAAGGCCGGTTCGTCCGGAACCGGCGCGGGCACAGCGGGCCGGGCGGTCCTGCGGTGCTCGGCGAGTGCCTTCACCGCGGGGCCCATGTCCATCCAGACCAGCCGCGCGTCCCCGATGAGCTCGCCCAGGACCGCCGCCTGCTCCCTGCCCTCCTTGACCGCCACCAGCAGATCACGGGCCCGCTCGTCGGCCTTGGCCGCGATGCGCCGGGCTTCCCGGGCCTGCCGGATCGCGTCCTGCACCAGTGGAAACGCACCGGCCAGACGGTCCAGGGCTTCGGCGACGGAATGGGCCTGCCCGAGGGCCTGCTGCGCCTGGGCCTCGGCGGCCGCGACCATGTCGGTGGCGTGCTGCAGGTCGCGGGTGGCGGTGTCGAGGCGGGAGGTGACCGCGTGCAGGCGACGCACCGCGGTGGCGTACGCCGCCTGCGTGTCGGCCTTCCTCAGCAGCTGCTCGAAGCCGCGCCGGACGGTGTCCCGGACGGCCTCCGGTCCCGCCTGCCGGTTCGCCTCGATGCAGCCGGCGCGCGCGCAGGGGTGGCTCGCCGGAAGCTTGCCGAGGGCGTGCAGCACCACGACCGCGGCCGCCGGGTCGGACACCCCGAGCGCGCCGTAGACGGCATTGCGCAGCGCGCCGACCTCGCGTTCGCTCAGGCCGGTCACCTGGGCGGTCTCGGCCATGGTGTGGCCGGCGGCGGCGAGGGCGATGACCGCGATGTGGGTGTCGCCGAGGGAGGCGAGGTCGGGGGTGGGCAGGGCGAGCGGGATCAGTCCCAGGCGGCAGCCGGTGTCGACGGCCTGCACGATGGTCGCGGCGTCGAGGGCCGTGCGCAGGGCGACGAACTGGCTGTGGATGTCGCGTTCGCGCCGGCCGGTGTGGGCGGCGACGGCGGCGGCGGTCCAGCCCGCCGCGACGTAGAGCAGGACGGAGTGCTGGTCGGCGGTGAGCGCGACGGCGCGCCCGCAGGTCGGGCACGGCCGCCCGGTCACCTTGTCGTCGTGGCCGCGGACGGCCGCCTCGGCCTGGCTCCTCCTGGGTGGGCGCGTGGTCACCATGGGGAACGTCCTCCTCGGCGCAGCGTTCCGGTGGCGGCCTTCTCCAGGAGGCGGATGCTGTCCTGGGGGCCGTGGGAGTTCTCGACGGCCTGGTGGAGCGTGGTGTCCTGGCCGTCGAGGTAGTCGACGAGGGTGTCGTCGGGGCTGGCGGTGACGGTGCGTCCGTTCAGGACGAGTTCGGTGGTGTCGAACCGCAGGTCGGTGCCGGTGGCACGGGGCTGGACGCGGACCTTCAGGCGGGTGGTGCGGACCAGGTACGCGAGGTGGGAGATCTGGTCGGCGTGCACGCCGACGGGCAGCACGCTGTGTTCGGGGTGCAGCAGGTCTTCGGCCAGGAGCAGGACGGTGTCGGCGCCGGGCCGCAGGATCCGCTGGTCGAAGGTCGTCTTGCGGGCCCGCACGAGGGCCTGCCGCCACACCAGGACCGGCCCGCCGTCGACGAGCAGGTCCGCCCGGTAGATCCGGCACACCGCGCAGCCGCCCGGCGCCAGCGTCCGCGGCTCCAGCGCCGCGGCCGTCGCAGGCCCGTCGGGTTCCTCCAGGACCAGCGCCCGGCTCGCCAGGTGAGTGCGCGACGGGGCGGGGATGGCGGTGACGGCGGCCAGCAGCAGGCTTTCGGCGGCGCGTTCGAGGAGCTGGTAGCGGTGCGGGGCGCCGGGCCCGTCGTCCGACCAACTACGGCCCAGGTCGGTTCGGGCGGCCTCGGTGGCGGCGTGGTGGATGTCGGCGAGCGCGACCAGGCCGGTGTCGTAGGCGCCCAGGAAGGCGCCCAGGCGGCCGGCGGCCGCCGCTTCGCGCAGCACCCTGCCGCGGCCGGCCTCCACCTCCTGGACCTCCCGGAGACTGAACGGCGGGGCGTCGGGGGCGAGGCGGTTGGCGGTGTGGGCGATGTCGCCGGGGGTGCGGTTCTGGCATGCGCGCAGGTGGCGCAGCTGGAAGCCGAGGGCGAGGTCGCCCAGGGGTGGGAGGCCAGGGGTGGCGGTCACGGTGAGGGGCCGTCCGGTCGGTGGTCGGTGGAAGTGGACGGGGAGAGGGGGGTGGCCGCGGCGGCCCGGCTGCCCGGTCCGATGTCCTCCCCAGAACACCGGGCCAGCCGGGCCGTCGCGGTGCCGGCCGACCTGGGCGGGTCGCGCCCGGTCCGTCGGCTGGCGCCCCGTGTGCCCGCTCGGCACACGGGGTGGTCATCACGCCGGGTTGCCCCGGGCATTCGGGGGCCCGACCCGAGGGTGGGCGCGGGCCGGGGGTGGGGTGAGGGAAGTGGTGGTGGGGGCCGGCCCACCCTTATGACGCCGGCCCCCACCCGGGGTGCCGCCGCCCGCACCGTTCCCGCCGGCGGTGGCAGCTTGCGGAGGCACCCCGCGCGGCGCGAAGGCGCGCCGGGTGTCCGCCGGGGCGGTGACCTGGCACGCCGCCGACGCGCTGCTCTCCCGCCCCGCCCTTCCACCCGCCCCGAGCGCGGTGGAAGGTGAACCCCGGGGTGCCGGCGGCCCCCGCCGACAGCACCCGGGGAGTCTCAGGCTCTTCGCGTCGCCGTGTGGAACCGCGCGAAGGCATTCGCGTCCGGGACCGCGGCCGGCGTCGGCATGTTGTCGTGCCGCTCGTCGTCCGGCAGGCCGTGCAGGAAGTCGTACTCGTCGCGCACGGCGGCCAGGAGCGCGGGCGGGTCCCACAGGCGGCCGCTGCCGTCCGGCTCCACCATCCAGTACGGCCGCCTGTCCGCGTTCTTGACCCGCACGGTCGCGTCCTTGGCCCGGGCGTCGCCGTGAGTGATGGGGGGCAGCGGCCGGCGCGCGGGCAGTGCACGGCCGGGCTCCGGGCACGGCAGCTCGCCCTTGGTGAGCAGCTCGCCCACCGCCGGTGGCACCTCCACCCACCGATCCGGGACGGTCAGGAAGGACACCGTCCCGGTGGAATAGGTGTGCAGCACGGGCCCGTGCTCGGGCAGCACGTGCAGCAGCCGGTAGCCGACCGTCGCGGTCACCCGCAGCGCCCACACCCGTTCGAACGGGATCCCGGCCAGGCGCTCGCCCGCCCAGGTGTCCAGGCACGACGGCGGGTCCGGGTGCAGGTCGGCGAGCCAGCGCAGGCCGCCCGGGTTGGCGGGCGGCAGGGCCGGCACCAGCGGCGGGAACGGGGCGGAGGCGAACTCCTGGAGCGGGACGGACACGGTCGGATCCCTCACATCGATGAGTTGGAAGCACGAGTTGGTTCAGGAGAAGGCGCGGGCCCACCGGCGCCGAAGGCGCGGGAAGCGGTGGCGGGCGCGGCGGCGCGGCGCGCCCGCGGGCAGCAGGGTGGTGGCCCACACCCGCGTGCCGCGCAGACGCTGCTCGATCCCGGTGTCGGTGGTGTGGATGGCCAGGATCTCCGGGAGCCGCCCGGCGCTCGGAGTGCGCAGCGCCGGGAACGCGCTCGTGCCGGTCAGCACCTCCACCGTCAACGCCCGGCCGGCAAGGACCAGCCGGACGCTGGCCAACTGCCCCTGCCACCGCGGAGGCTGCAGAGCGGCGCCGAAGGTGTTGCTGACGACCACGCCGACGATGAAGGCGGTGTCGTCGTCCAGCGGCACCCCCCAGGACCGCAGCGTCCCGATCACCCTGCGGCGCAGGCGCGGGGCGTTCGCCCTGGTCGCGGTCTCCATCAGGTCCATCGCGTGCATCCCGCTCCCCTCCTCCTCTACGGCGCGTGCTCGTCGATGAAGCGGGCCAGCTTGGTCGCGGTCGCGGCGGGCACCAGCCCGATCCGGACCATCGCCTCCCCGCCCGGCCCCACCGGCTCCGGGTAGGCGTCGACCGTCGGGAACGCGCAGCCGACCCGGGCCAGCGACGCGGACAGCGCGGCCGCCGCTCCCTTCGCCCGCTCCACCGCGCCTTCGGCCGTCACGCCGACACCGCCGACGACGCCCGCTCCCGACCCACCAGGTGCAGCGGCCCGTACGGGCCGCCGTCCACGAACAGCAGGAAGGCACTCTGGTCCGCGGCCCACTCCGCGAGCCGGGCATAGGCCTCGGCGTCCGGCACGACGTCAGCGAGCCGGTGCACGACGATCCCCCGGACCATGCCGATCTCGGCCTGCTGCAACGCCCGCCCCCACTGCGTACGGGCATCGAGCCGCTGCCGACCCACCGGCGCGCAGTCCCAGAACTCCTCACGCGACGAAACCGCCCAACGCCGCTGCTGCGCCGCCTCCGCGCACTCCCCGAGCGCGGCCAGCGGGCGCGAGATCCCTTCCGACGTGGCGTAGAGCGCCACAGTGATGGCGGAATTCGCCGCGCGGATGGTTCTACCACCAAGCGAATATGACGTAGTCATGCCATACCTCCAGGGAGCCGCCATCGGGCGGGAAGGTGTCGCGGCAGGGCACGGCTCAGCCCCACGGCCCTGCTGCACCGGAAGAGCCGGTGCAGCAGTGAGTGAATCGCAGGATTTAGCAGCCCGGTAACCCCGCGGTGGGGGCCCCAGGGTGGGTAGCCTTCGAGCAGATGATCGCTGAACTGTTATGGGACTGCCGGTGACTGACTACACAACTCATGCGCCACTGCCGTCTGCGCTGTTCAGCGAGCCGCACATCCGCCGAGCGCTGGCGAAGCGCGACTTCGGCCCCGTCTTCCGGGCGGCCCACAGGGTGGGCATCAGCTGGAACCGGATCGCCGCGGCGTGCGATTTAAAGCCAGAGCGGGTATCACTAGTAGGCCGCGGCCAGGCGACAGTCACCGCCCTGGAGACGATCGAGCGGATCGCCGACGGCCTACGGATTCCCGGTGTCCTTCTCGGTCTGGCTGCGCGACCCTGGGAGGACACCGCCAGAACAACTCCCCCGGAGCCCAGCTATGACGCCCTGGCAGATGACCCCATGAAACGCCGCGATCTGCTGCGCGGTGCCCTCGCCGCCGGCATCACCGGCCCGGCTCTCACCGCCCTGACCCACACCCGCCAGCACCTGGACATGGCGCTGACCGGCGCGCCCTCCCCGTCCTCCGACCTTGACCACTGGGCCGCGACCGCCGAGCACTACGCCTACGGCTACGGCGGCGCCGCCCCCGCGGCCCGCCTCGCGGAGATCGTTGCGGACGTCGCCGACCTAGGCCCGTCGCTGCGCCGTCCGCAGCCGGCGCCCGTACGCATGGAGCTGTGCCGTTCAGCGGCCCAGCTGTCGGGCATGGCGGCAATCTGCCTGCACGACCTCGGGCAAGCGCGGGAAGCGCGGGCCTGGTTCGGCTCCGCGGCAACCGCGGCCGAGGAGTCCGGCGATCGGCAGCTGCACTCCTGGGTCCTCGCTCGGGAGGCAATGACCCCCCTGACCTACGGCGCGCCACAGGCGGCAGCCGACCTCGCCGAGCGGGCTCGAACCGTGGCCGGGGAGGCACCCTCCGCAGCCGCTTCGCTGGCGGCAGCCGTCGCGGCCCGTGCGTACGCGCTGGCCAAACGCCCCGAGGAGGCCAAGGCCGCCCTTGCCGCAGTGGAGAGCCTGGCCGACCGGCTACCCGAACAACAGCGGGCGGACACCTGGCTCGCACTGCCCAGGCAGAAGGAACTCGTCCATCTCAGCCACGCGTACACGCTACTGGGCGAAACCGGACGGGCCAGGGACGTCCAGCAGCAGGCACTCGCGCTGACAGGACCGGCGAGCTACCAGGCTCGTACGCTGCTGCTACTCGACTGCGCTGTGGTCGAGCTGCACGACGGCGACACCGACGCCGCGTGCCGCCAAGCCGTCGACGCCCTGGTCGCTCTGCCCGCCGACCAACGCACCGGCCTGACCCGCTCACGGGCGCGAGAGCTCTACAGGGCGGTGCCCTCCCAACTGCGCGGGCTACCGGGAGCGCGGGACCTGCGAGACCTGATCGCCTGAATCACGGCCACACGACGGCATGATGATCAGTTGATGAGGCCCATGCGGCGGTGGCCGAAGAGATCTTCGGGCTCGTAGACGGCCATGAGCGCGCCGTCGGCGCGGTCCGGGCTGGACACCCCGCGGGCCTTCATCGACTTCTTCGACTCGATGACGGTGGCGCCGGAGCTGCTGGTGCCCATGTTCGGTGAGGACAGCTGGACGGCGCAGGCGTGGTCGACGCGCAGGCGTAGCTTGGCGGCGCCGGTGGCGGGGTCGGGTTGGAGGAGGGCGCGGCAGGCGAGCCACATCTCCTCGGCTACGGCGTGTGCTCCATGCTCGAACGCTGGGGCGAAGAAGGCCGCCACCAGGCCGACATCATCGGCGTGATGGTCTCCGAGAATGTCGACCCCGACCGCGACAACCCCGCCCAGCTGATGCGCCCCCACCGCAAGCGCGACGCCGTTGCGGTCGACCTTGACGCAAACCGGTGCGTGGGAGCGCAGCGAGGCGGTGCACGGGAGCGCAGCGAGGCGGTGCACGGGAGCGCAGCGAGGCGGTGCACGGGAGCGCAGCGAGGCGGTGCACGGGAGCGCAGCGAGGCGGTGCACGGGAGCGCAGCGCGGCGGTGCACGGGAGCGCAGCGCGGCGGTGCACGGGAGCGCAGCGCGGCGGCGAGGCGGTACGCGCGGTGGATCTCTTCCAGGACGCGTTCGGCGACGTCGGCGCACGGCACTCACCGCGGCGGCGGCCACGCCGATCCTCATGAACGGCCCCAGCTACCGACCCAACAAGCGCCCGAGGGGATCTGCCACGAAGGATGAGAAGGTCCTGACCAAGTAGTTCACGTTAGCCATCGCGGGTCCCGGCGACGGGGCCCGCCGAGCGCGCCGAGCTCACGCCTTGAACACCGAGCCGTTCTCCACCACGTAGTCCGGACGCCCTTCGCCCGAGCTGAGGAACCGCCAGTCTTCCCACTCCGGGCGCCCTGCCGGGAACACCCCCAAGGACATGCCGGACGAGAGCATCAGCTGAAGGTCGAACTCGTCGCCGATGCGCACGTGGTCGACGACGGGAGCATCTGCTGCGATGAGCTGCGTGACGGCTTTGACGCGGTCGTCGAACCGGCTCGTCCCGATGTCGCCCCCGGCCTCGAATCCGGCTCCGGCCCGCGCACCCGGAACATAGAGATCGCCCTCCTGGACCATCGTGGAGACGCCGTTGAGCAGCCGCCAGCGGCACTGCAAGTGCAGCGACATCTCCGGGCGGACTGTGTGCTCGCCATGGTGGTCCACCCATGGCACGTCGTCACCGAACGTGAGCCAGACAAGCGTCGCGGCCCGGCCGATGGCCGTGAACGGCCGTCTCTCCAGCTCGAGCAACGCGGCACGAGTCGCCTCAAGACCGGTCACAGCAGTCTCATCCTTCCTCGGCGCCGACGAACCCGAGTGCCGGCCGAAGGGCGGCATCGGAATCACAGGATATGGACGCAAGGTCCGAGGACCTGGGGAATTACGGGCTCTGTCGAAGATCTTGTGATCAGGTTTGAGTCAGGCGGTCGGATGGTTGTGCGCCTCGGTGGCGCACGTCTGGCTTGTCGGCACCTCGGGCTAGCATCTCTGCGATTCGCGAAGGACGACCGGAGAGGGGCCGAGTATGCAGATCGCTGGCGTCGACGTCTACGTGAATCACCCCGTCCTGGCGCTGGGATCAACTGACTGGCTGCCGGTCTTGAGTCTGGAGGAGGAACCGGCGGTCTCCTGCGACACCCATGTTGCGGTGCGGGTGAAGGCTCAGGTGCAGCTCATCAAGGTTCGGGTCTTCGCCGAGCCGGTTGACGAGGGACCCGGGCCGGACGACTCCTTCGTGACGGTCTTCGACGGGCCGCTCGCGTTGACCGACGGACGGCTCGTCATCGGTGACGTCATGGGCGAGACCCGCTTCGTGAAACTCGTCGGCGAACAGGGCAGACGATGGGTCCGAGTGGCCGTGAATGAGCCCGGCTGGAACGCCGTGGCCGTCGATATTTCGGTAGGCCCGAAGCTTCAGTAGGCGTCAGGGCCAGAGTCAGACCGTGAGAAGTATCCGCTTGCGAAGTAGGTCGAGGTTGGCACGACCGTAGCCCTTGCGCTTGATCAGCTTGATTCTCGTGACCTGGCCCTCCGCCTGCCCCGAACTCCATGAACTGGACAGGCCGGCGGCGACGGCGTCCTGGTCCCGGCGAAGGCCGGTGACCAAGGAGTGCAGTGCGGGAAGGTCGTCGGCGAGGACACGGTTCATCCAGTCGGGCAGCAGGTCGCCGCGTCGGTCGTGGAGCATGGTGGCGAAGTCCCGGACGTGCCGGGCTGCCGCGTCCAGGTGCGGGCAGGCGGCCCGGATCTCCTCGAGCTCCTGGGCGTCGCCGGCAGGGAGCCGGTCGGGGTTGGTCACGATCCAGCGGACCACGCGGCGGGGTCGCGGGGCAGGCCTCGGTGTCACGGGAAGCCCTCGCTCCTTCGCGGGGCGGAGGTAGCGGCGGACAGTTTGGACGTCTCCCGGGAAGCCGAGTTTTTGGACTTCGCGGTGGAGGCGGGGGATGTCGTGACAGCCCTCGTTCCAGCGTTGGTGCAGGTGAGGCTTGTACTCGTCGAGGATGGACTGCCGGTTGGTCGCCTTGACCAGCAGTTCGTCGATGCTGTCGGCGCGGGCGAAGCGGCGGACGGTGGAGTGGTCCAGCCGCAGTTCCAGGCCGATCGCAGCAAGGGACTTTCCGTCGGCCAGGCGTTCCTGCACCGCCGCGTAGCGTTCCTTGGTGCGGGCGACCACGCGCCGCGGGCGGCGGGGACAGTCGCGCGCCCCGTCGGGAGGGTCGAAGGGCGGCGCCGTGTCGCGCGCTGCGCCCAGCTCGGCGGCCGGACCTGCCGCGAATGCGGACCGGATGCAGCGGTGGTGCGAGCCGACGGTCTTCTCCACGGCCTCGGCGACGTTACGCCACAGGTGCCACCCGTCAGCGACCTGGATCGCCTGCGGGGCGCCGGTCCTGGCGCCTTCGGCGTAGGCCCCGGCCCGGTCCCGGCAGATGATCTCCACCTCCGGATGCCCGGCCAGCCACGCGGCCAGCGGTTCGGCCTCCCTCCCCGGCAGCACGTCGACCGGCTGGCGGGCCTCCAGGTCCACCAGAACGGTGGCGTACGTGTGGCCCTTGCGCCACGCGAAGTCGTCCACGCCCAGTACCCGAACCGGGGCTCGGGGAGGATCGGGCACGGCGCGAAGCAGGTGCAGCAGGGTGTCCTTCGCGGCGCGCATGCCCAGCATCGCGGCCAGGCGGGCGCCGGGTCGGCCGGCGAGCGTGCGCGCGATGGACATCAGGACCGATCGCAGCAGCGGGGTCTTACGGGCGTGCGGCTTGGTGAGTCCCTCGATCTGCTCGGCGAACGTCACTGCCGAGCAGGCGCTGTTCAGGCAGCGGAAGCGGCGCACGAGCAGCTCGACGACCACGGCTCTGCCGCCGATCGCCGCGTCCGCGAGCCGCCGGACGTACCGCCCATGCACTCGCCCCGACGGCCTGGAGCAGTGCGGACATATTGCCCTGACCGCCCGCGCGTGGGCGTGCAGGACGACCTGGGCCGTCGACTGCTGGACGAACTCGACTACAACACCGGTCAAATGAGGAAGAACCATCTCAAGGTTCCGTGAACTGCACGCCTGACATCGTGTCAGACCCCTCCGGCCCCACGGACCCGATCACAAGATCTTCGACAGAGCCGAATTACGTGACCGTCCACAAATCCTTGGCCGTGACCATCCCACGACCCTGATTGCCCGCGGCGACCTCGCCAGCTCCTACTGGAAGGCGGGACGCACCGGCGAGGCGATCGTCATTGAGGAGCAGGTAATCGCCGACCGCGAGCGCGTTCTCGGCCACGCCCCCCGACACCCTCGCCACCCGAAACAACCTCGCCACCTCCTACCGGCGGGCCGGACGCGCTTGCGAGGCGATCGAGTTGTTGCGCTCCGTCGTGGAGGGCCAGGAGCATGTCCTGGGACCCGCGCATCCAGACACCGCAATATCAAGGGTGGGCCTGGCGGTCATGCTGACCAGGCAGGGGCGTTCGTTGCTGCCCGGTGACAGAGCGGGGGCGTGGCGGGACGCCGCCGAGGCGGTTCAGACGGTCGGCCCGTATCTGTCCGATAGTCCGGCCGTGTACGGGCGGGCGCTCGCCGGTGCGTACGGGCTTGCCGCGGCCGTGCTGGAAGCCGACGGGCAACCCGGCGCCGCCGCCGAATACCGATCGCGCGCCGTCCAGGCCGCGGCCACCGTGCCACCGCAAGCGCCCCGACCTGATAGCGACGCCACGGGCGGGATCCGGCAGTGATCCCAGCCCGCGCCGGTGCCGGTCAGAGCAGGCGTAGCGGGATCGCCACGGCCCGGGTGGCGCGGGCGACGGTGGCCGTGCTGCTGGCGGTCATGCTCGTCCGTGACGGCGATCGGGGGTTTTCAAAAGCAGTCCGGTGGGCGGCTTCGCGCAGCTGGTTGTAGGGGTGGGTCGGGATGGCCTCAAGCTGGGCGGCGGCCATCGGCGTATGGGCCAGCCGGGCGAGGGCGTCGGTGCGGTAGGTCTCGACGGCGTCCCGGACGGTCTGCAGGTCGGATCCGGGAGCGTTCTCACGGCCAGCGCTGGCCGGTCGGGCGGAGGCCATCGCCGCGCGGAGCTCAGCCTCGGTGCGGCGGGCGGTCGCGTTGACGTGGCGGTGGTCAGAAATTCTTACCCGGTCCCGACAGCGGTGAGTGTGGCACGGCTTCGGCATTGGCCCCAAGACCGGCGCTTCGTCCGGGATTGACGGGACCGACGCCCGCTGACCGGGTATGAAGCCGACCCGGCGACAGCGGGGGCTCTCGGTCCGGCAGTGTCGGACGACCGCCGCCGTTCCACCTTCCTCGCGGCGGCAGGGCCGCCATCCTGTCGGGTCGCCCGGCCGGATCGGCAGGGCCGCCTCGCGGCACTGGGGGCGCCCCGCAGCGCTCCGAGACCGGGCCGTCCCCCAGTTCCAGCTTCGTGGGAGCGCCATCAGTGCCGGAGCATGGTGCGGGCGGCGGGCCCAGTTCGAGGGTTCTCCCCTCGGGGCGGGTCGGGTGGTGGGACACTTCCGGCCACGGGGGCTGTGTCGGTGGGGAGCTGGCAAAGGGGGCGGGCGCGGGTGCGTCGGTGGGTGTGGTGGACCGGGGCCGCGGTGTGTGCGGCCACCGGTATGGACGGCCGGGTAGTCACCGCCTACCCCATACGCTGAGCACGGGCCGAAGGAGGAATTCCATGGGTGTGGACGTCGAGTGGCACTCGCGTGTCCCTGACCTGCCCGACTGGCACGCGTCCCGGCGGACGCTGCTGGGAGCGGTGACCGATGAGGACGACCTCCTCGCGGACCTGATCCCCACACTCGACGCCGAGAGCTTCCCGGTTCTGTCCGCGGTGGACCCTTACGGGGACACCGTCCTGGACAGCGGGCAGGCGACCATCGCCCTGTCGGAAGTGACCCGACTCGGGGCGGGAGCCTGGAGCGAGCGCATGCTCTGCGAGGAACTGGCGCGTCTTCTGGAGCGGTGCGCAGAACGGCCGGGATCGGTCGTGGCCTTCATCGGAGACTAATCCGACGAAGGCCCTGAATGGCAACTGGCTCCTGCTTCCCCGACCTCGCGCGGGGAAGCAGGAGCCAACAGGGGCGACTCCGACAAGGTCGTCCTCCCCGCAGGCGCGGGGGTCAGCCGCCGTCCGCGCAGCGCTGACCAACTCGAGGCTGTCGTCCAACCTCAGCCAACGGCCACTGCGAACACGACTGGTCGAGTTGTCGCAGCAGCAGTTGCATCGCGGGATTCGAGAGGCCCTCCGTCAGAGGGGTGTGTCAGAGTCTGCCCATGCTCGAGATCGTGGTGAAGACTGAGAACTGGGAGCGGCACGTCCGTGTGTCCGTCGAGGAGCTGGCCGGGCTGGTCCGGCGAATCGGTGGTGACGGTGACCGGTTCCTGGTGGTCCAGCGCATACCCGACCTGCCTGACGTCTTCGCCCAGGTCTGGCACCGGGCCGGCGGTGACTACACGCTGGAGTACCGCGCCGGTGCCGCTGACCGGCACTTCCAGGCGATGGCCGACGGGCCGGGGGCCGTGATTGCGGCGATGACCGGCTGGGCCCGCCAGGAGGCCGGATGGGACGGTGGTCTGGATTGGTCGCTGCTGGACACGGGCCCTGCCCGCGAGGCGCAGCCGCTCGACCTCGACGAAGGCGAGCGCGCGAAGTTGGAGACACGTGTCCGGGAGGTGCTGGTAGGCGGTTACGCCTCCCGCGCGGAACTGGCCGAGCTTGCCGAGGAGTTCCTGGTCACCGAGGACCGCCGGCCCGTCTCGCGCGAGCAGGCGCAGGCGCTGGCCGACCGGTTGTGGGCGGAGCGGGTCGCGGAGCAGGCCGAATGGCGGGGCGAGACCGACCCTGAGCGGCTCACCCACGCGTTCACCGCCCTGCAGGAGGCCGGTATCACCGCCCGCGAGAACTTCACCTGCTGTCGCAGCTGCGGCCAGTCCGAGATCGGCGGCCAAGGCGGGCCTGAAGCCCGCGGCTTCGTCTACTTCCACGCCCAGTGCACGGACTCCGCCGCAGCCGGCCGCGGGCTGACGCTCCTCTACGGCGGCTTCGACGACTCGTCCAAGACCACTGCAGCCATCGGCCACGAAGTGATGGCCGCCCTCCAAGCAGTCGGCCTCCCCGCCGAATGGGGCCACGACCCCGGCCGGGCCATCACCATCACCCCCTTGAACTGGCGCCGCCGCCTGATCGGCTAGGTGTACTGACCACGGAGGTTGGTGACAGGGCTCACGGCGTGGTGATCTTGAAATGAGTGAGGGCCTTCTGGCTCGGTGTGGATTGCGACAT
>NZ_JBHVIV010000094.1:0-31349 GCF_042799475.1 Kitasatospora sp. NPDC057692
TCCGGCCGCAATCCCTGAAAGCAGGCACACCGAATAGACCCTGAGCCGGAACGCGTCGAAACAAATAACGACACGCCTCGGCCCGTAACCGGGAAGAGGTGGTGTTTCAGAGGATTGGCTACCCCGGGACCGTCCGCGCAGACGCGTGTCCGGTGCTCCCAGCCAGGCAGCTCGAAGAACACTAGACCTCTCGGGAGGCCGAGTCAAGCGCCGGTCTCCGTTCGAGGGACTCCTCCTCGGTCGGCAGCTGGAAGGCGAGGACGGCGACGTCGTCGTCGTGTTCCGAGGTGACGCCCATCGCCCGCAGCAGGCGGGCGCAGACCACGTCGGGGGCGCCGACCGCGCCGGCGAGGGTGCGGGCGAGCTGGTCGAGGCCCTGGTCGATGTCCTCGTCGCGGCGTTCGACCAGGCCGTCCGTATAGAGGACGCCGGTGGTCCCGGGCAGCAGCCGGAGGGTGTGCGAGAGGTGGACGCCTCCCCCGGTGCCCAGCGGCGGGCCGTTCTGCTCCTCGCTGCGCAGGACGGTGCCGTCGGGACAGCGCAGCAGGATCGGGAGGTGGCCGGCGGAGGCGTAGCCGAGGGTGCGCCGCTGCGGGTCCCAGACGGCGTAGGTGCAGGTGGCGATCTGGTTGGCGTCGATCTCCATGGCGAGGCCGTCGAGCAGGGTCATCACCTTGTGCGGCGGGAGGTCGAGGCGGGCGTAGGCGCGGACGGCGGTGCGGAGCTGTCCCATCACGGCGGCGGCGCGCAGGCCGCGTCCCATGACGTCGCCGATGACGAGGGCGGTGCGGCCGCCGCCGATGGCGATGACGTCGTACCAGTCGCCGCCGACGGCCGCCTCGGCTCCGCCGGGCTGGTAGGTGGCGGCCACCCGGAGGTCGGCCGGCTGGTCGAGCTTCTGCGGGAGGAGGCTGCGCTGGAGGGTGACGGCGGCCTCGCGGTGGCGGCGCTCGGACTCGCGCAGCCGGGCGGCGGCGAGGACCTGGTCGGTGACCTCGGCGGCGAAGACAAGGACGCCGGACGTGGGGTCGTCGCTCGTTGGAGTGGAAAGGACGGGCCCGCCGTCGGGGCCCGCGCGGCCCGGGTCGCGGGTGAGGGGGACGCAGGAGACGTTGTAGTAGCGGTTGCCGGTGAGGCCGAGGATGCAGCGGGCCTTGACGCTGCGGGGGCTGCCGCCGCGGATCACCTGGTCCATGAGGGGCAGGACGCCGAGGGTGCCGAGTTCGGGCAGGGCGTCGCAGGCGGGCAGGCCGGTGGGGCGCTCGCCGAAGAGTTCGCGGTAGGCGCGGTTGGCGTAGCCGAGCTGGTGGAGCGGGCCGTAGGTGACGGCGACCGGGGCCGGGATGCGGTTGAGGACCTCGCGGAGGTCCTGGGGCCGGTGGGGGTCGAGCACGCCGGTGGGGTCGAGGGCCTCGGGGGCGTCGGGCGGTCCGGCGGGGCTGGTGGGGTCGCGGGGGCCGGGCACCACGACAGCGTCCCCGGGCGGGGTGCCGCGGTCGGTGCCGGCCCCGGACCGCGGGGTGGCACGCCACGGGACTCCGGTGAGCCGGGCGCTCCAGCGCATGAGGTTCAAACGACGGCCGCTTCCTCGGGTTACAGACATATCATCACTTCTTGTGCACTCGTCAGCACACGGGGTAATGACTCGGTCGGGCCGATCCTGTCAGGCGGAGGCCCGATTCCGGAAGTCGTCCGCGCCAGGCGTGGCCCTCCGGTCGGCCACCGGGCCGTCCCGGTACTCCGAGCGGGCGGTGGCGGGCGGTCCTCCCGGACCCCTCACACGGGCCGCTCGTCGGCCGAGGCCGGCTGCTCGGGGCGGCCGATCGGGACGACCTCGCGGGCGAAGAGCCCGGCCAGCGCCCAGTCCACGAGGACCCGCACCCGCCGCTCACCGCTCGGCAGCCGCCGCAGGTGGCGGGCCCTGTGCAGCCACCAGGCGCGGCGGCCGGTGAGCCGTCCGCCCCGCTTGGTGTGGGCGACCGCCCGGCCGAGGCCCAGCGAAGTGGAACAGGCCGGCGCCCCGGGCCGGTAGCCGGCGATGGCGGGCGCGTGCGGGCCGCCCTCCAGGGCGATCAGCACGTTGGCGGCCAGCAGCTCGGCCTGGGCGAAGGCGTGCTGGGCGTTCGGCGCGCACGGCGCCCCGTCCGCGAGCGGGTCGGGCACGGCGGCGCAGTCCCCGGCGGCCCAGGCCCCCGGCAGCGCGCGGCCGTCCGGGCCGAGCACCTGGAGGGTGGGCAGGCAGCGGACCCGGCCGGCGGTGTCCAGCGGCAGGTCGGTGTCGCGCAGCAGCGGGTTCGGGCGGACCCCGGCCGTCCAGACCAGGGTGCGGGCCGCGAACCGGCTGCCGTCGGAGAGCGCCATGACCCCGCCGGCGGCCGACTCCAGGGTGGTGCGCAGGCGGACGTCGACGCTGCGGTCGCGCAGCTGGGCCAGGGTGTGGTCGGCGAGCTCGGGCGACTCCTCGGCGAGGATCCGGCCGGTGGCCTCGACCAGCACCCAGCGCAGGTCCTCAGGGGTGATGTTGTGGTGGCCGCGCACCGCGTACCGGGCCATGTCCTCGAGTTCGGCGAGCGCGCCGACGCCCGCGTAGCCGCCCCCGACGAAGACGAAGGTGAGCGCGGCCTGGCGGAGCGCCGGGTCGCGGGTGGTGGCCGCCAGGTCCAGCTGCTCCAGGACGTGGTTGCGCAGGCCGACGGCCTCGCCGACGGTGGAGAAGCCCCGGCCGTGCTCGGCCAGGCCGGGGACGGGCGCGGTGCGGGAGACCGCGCCGGGGGCGAGCACCAGGACGTCGTAGTCGAGCTCGACCGGCGCCGGCGGTTCGCCCGGGCCGGCGGCGTCGGCCCAGGCCCGGCGGGTGGCGTGCTCGATCCGGGTGATCCGGGCGGTGAGCACCTTGCAGGCGGTGAGCTCGCGGCGGAGCGGCACGACCACGTGCCGGGGGTCGATGCTGCCGGCCGCGACCTCCGCGAGCAGCGGGTGGTAGGTGAGGTAGGCCTGCGGCTCGACCACGGTGAGGTGGGCCTCGCCGCGGCGCAGCCGCTCGCGCAGGCCGCGCTGGAGGTGCAGCGCTGCGGACATGCCCGCGCAGCCGCCGCCGACGATCAGGATCCTGATGGCGCACCTCCTGTCGATGGGTCCCGGTGCCCGCCTTCGACCGGGCATGCCCCCATCACGCCCCCCAATAAAGGACCGCCGGGGCCGTCTTGTCCACCATCCGTGCTGTGGCGGACGGGGCCGGTGGGGCAGGCTGGGGACCGATGTACTGCCGGGGTGACTTTCTGACGCACTTTCGGCCGCGAACTGCGGTGAACTATGGTCGGATTGTGTGGCGGCGCGGCCACTGCCATGTCAACCGGCGGCGACGCACCGTGGAGCGGCCATTACGGCCAGTTCTAGTGTTGGCGGGAGAACCCGACTGCGGGACCGTGATCCGGGGAAGGGTAGTTCCCGGACAAGGCCCCGCACGCGGGCGCCGACACGCCGGTCCGATCGCACCGATCGGCCCGGCGGCGCCCGCCGGATCGGGGTCCGGGTGGTCTGCGCGCGGCCGCACCCACGGCCGGGCACCACCCGGGCGGCACCACCAACGGCACGAGCGATGGGTCATCGGTCATTTCTTTCAGGCGTAGCTGCACCGGGGGGTGCAGGGGCGGGCGACGGCAGGGTCCGGAATCGGATGCCTGCGGGGGAGAGTTGGGATGATGGAACAGGAGCGACTGTTGGGGCGAGCGGGTGCGACACACCCCGGCCAGGGCGTGGTGCCGGAGCAACGCGGCCCCGCCGAGGCGGCCGGGCCGCCCGGGGTGGCCGGTGCGTCCGGCGTCCCCGGGTCGACCGGGACTGCGTACGCGGCGGTCCCCTACCGGAGCGGTGAGACGGCACAGGCCGGGCCGCCACCGGGCGCGCGACTACGGGTCGACGCCCGCCGGAACCTGGAGAGCGTGCTGCGTGCGGCCCGCGAGGTGTTCGGCGAGTTCGGCTACGGCGCGCCGATGGAGGAGGTCGCGCGGCGCGCCGGGGTCGGCGTGGGCACGGTCTACCGGCGTTTCCCGAGCAAGGAGGTGCTGGTCCAGCGGATCGCGGCCGAGGAGGTCGCCTGGCTGACCGCCCAGGCGCGCGAGTCGCTGTACGGCGGCTCGGGGGCGTGGGAGGCGCTGGCCGGGTACCTGGCGCGCGCGGTGTCCACCGGGGCCGGGCGGCTGCTGCCGCCGGAGGCGTTCCGGTACGCCGAGGAGCTCGGGCGGGTGCCCGAACAGCGCTCGCCGGAACCGGCCGGGCCGGTCGGCGGGTTCGACTCCGCGCGGTACGGCCCGCTGGGCGTCGAGCCGGCGTCCGTCGGGTTCCCGGACCCCGGGGTCCCGACGTCCGAGGCCGAGGCCGCGGCGCTCGTGGCCGACGCCGACCCGCGGCTGCTGCTGCAGTTGCTCGCGGCGCTGGTGGCGCGGGCGGGTGCGGCCGGCGAGCTGCGGCCCGGGGTCACCGTCGCGGACGTGGTGCTGGTGCTGACGGCGTCGGTGCCGGTGCACGCGTGGCGCGGTGCGGTCGGCGCCGGTCCGGTGGGTGCCGCGCCGGGCGGGGCCTCCGGTCCCGGTGCGGCGGGCCCGGCGGCCGGGGACGCACCGCGGCCGGCAGGTGGTCCGCAGACGGACGGTCAACCGGCCGAAGGCCCGTCGGACCGGCTGCTGCAGATCCTGCTGGACGGCCTGCGGGCCCGCTGAACGTCACCCCGTCGGACGGCCACCGTCCTTCGTGGGCAAGGAGGTTGGTGAACCGGGCGGCGCGTGGAAGCGAGTCGCGCGCCCGGCGTGAGCGACACCCGCCGAGACACCGCGCACCGGGCGAACACATCCGCGACGGCCCCACGGAAGAGTGGGTCGCGGCCGGTCCGGCTACCGCCCACCACTGCGCTATGCCATCCTTTGCCCGTGGTTGGAGCCAATGTCCCGATGCGCGCCGTTCGCGCGCCCTCGGCGCCGCGCAGCGGGGACCCGTGCGCCCACGCACTCCTGCGCGCCCTGCCACACTACGGGGGCTGTCGTGGAATCTGGGGTCCGTTGTGAGCGCCGAGGAACAGAACGACTACGGCTACGGCCTCGACTTCGGGCGGTCCGCGGGGACCGGGCCCGACTGGCGGCCCGACGGTCCGGGAGCCGACGCCGGGGCGGCCGGCGGTGGATCGGCGGCCGCGGCCCAGGTGTCCGGCCCGGCGCAGGTGTCCGGTCCGGCGCAGTCGGGGAGGTCAGGACGTCCGGCCGGGCAGGTGCCCGACCAGGCCGGGATGCCCAGCCGTGAGACGCTCTCCGCCTCCGACGCCGCCCTCCCCCAGGGCCGCGTCCCGGGGCAGGCCCCCGCCGGACACGGCAGCGTCACCCCGGAGGCCTTCGTCCGCGGCGGCGCCCCGGTGCGCCCCACCGTGCCGGCGCCCGCCGATCCGATCGACGGCGAACGCCCGCCCTCCGACGCCGAGTTGACCGCGCTGGTACGGGCCGGGGACGACGCCGCGTACGAGGAGATCTACCGTCGGCACGTCGAGTCGGTGCGCCGCTACGCCCGGACCTGCTGCCGCGACAGCTTCACCGCCGAGGACCTGGCCGGCGAGGTGTTCGCCCGCACCCTGCAGGCGCTGAGGGCCGGCAAGGGTCCGGAATTCGCCGTCCGCGCGTATCTGCTGACCGCCGTGCGGAACGTCGCCGCGGCCTGGACGCGCAGTGAGCGGCGCGAGCAACTCGTCGACGACTTCAGCGTGTTCGCGCAGACCTCGGCCGCCGTCGTCGACCTCGACCTGGCCGACCCCGGCGCCGACGCCTGGGCGATGGCGATGGCCGACCAGCGCATGGTGATGCAGGCCTACGCCGAACTCCCCGAGGACGACCGGATGGTGCTCTGGCACACCGAGGTCGAGCGGGAGTCGCCCAAGACCGTCGCGGTGATGCTCGGCAAGACCGCCAACGCGACCGCCGTCCAGGCCCACCGGGCCCGTGACCGGCTCGCCGCGGGGTTCCTGCAGGCCCATGTCTCGGGCAGCCAGGAGCGGGACTGCCAGGCGTACGCCAACCGGCTCGGCGCGTACGCGCGCGGCTCGCTGCGCAAGCGCGCCTCGGCGGAGGTCGGGCGGCACCTCAAGGAGTGCGACCGGTGCACGGCCGCGTGCCTGGAGCTGTCCGAGATCAACCACGGGCTGCGCGCGCTGCTGCCCGGCGGGGTGCTGGTCTGGATCGGCGTGGGCGGCACGGGTGCCGCCGCGGCCGCCGTGGGCGGGGCGGCGGTGGTCGGCGGCGCGGCCGCCGGGACCGCGGCCGCCACGGCGGGCGGTACGGCGGGCGGTACGGCGGGTGGTGCGGCCGGTGGCGCGACGGCGGGTGGTGCCGCCGCGGGTGCGGCGGGGACCGCCGGAGGAACTGCGGGCGGGACCGCGGGTGCGGCCGGGACCGCGGGTGGAGCCGCCGGCGGGAGTGGTGGTGCGGGTGCGGGTGCCGCCGGGGAGGGCCTGGGCACCGCCGCCAAGGCCGGCATCGCCGCCGCCATCGCGGTGGCGGCCGCCGCCGTGGCTGCGTACGCGCTCACCGGCTCGCCCGAGCCGAAACCCCCGGTGGCCGCGCCCCCCGCGGCCGCCCCGGTCACGCCCGCGCCCCCGGCCCCCGCGGCCGAACCCGCCGCCCGGGAACCGGCACCGCAGCCCGCCCCGGCGAGCGCCGAACCGGCCCCGGTGGAGGAGCCCGCCCCCGCGCCGTCCGCGTCGGCGGCGCCCGGTACGACGCCCAAGCCCGCGCCGCCGGCCGCGCCCGGCACTCCGCCGGCCACCACGGCGGCCACCCCCGCTCCCCCGGCCCCGAAGTCCGGGCCGAGCCCGTCGCCGTCGGCGACCTGGCCGCAGGCCCCGGCGCCGGTGACGCCGCGGCCGAGCCTGCCGGCGATCCCGACGCCCGAACTGCCGGTGATCCCGACGCCCGAGGTCCCGGTGATCCCCACGCCCACCGTCACGCCCACTGTGCCGACGGTGGTCCCCACACCTCCGGAGCCCAGCGACTTCTGGGCCGACGGCCTGCCGGTGTTCAAGCCGGGCGGCAACCGGGTGCCCCCGCCGCAGCCGAGCATCCGGCAGAAGGGGAGCGACTGGTTCTGGCAGCGGGACGCCGTGTCCGTGGGCGGCGCCGAGCACCCGCACGGCATCTCCGTGCACGCTCCGGCGACCACGCTGATCGACCTCAACCGCACCTGCACGTCGTTCGACGCGGTGGCCGGGATGGACGACCTGAGCGTGACGCTCGGGGGCGTGGTCTTCTCGGTCCAGGGCGGCGACGGGCAGACGCTGTGGAGTTCGCGCACGGTGCGGGCGGGCGACCCGGCGGTGCCGGTGCACGTGCCGTTGGACGGGCAGAAGTCGATCCGGCTGGTGGTGACGCCGGTGAACGGCCTCTGGTCGGCGCTGAACATGGCCGACTGGGCCGAGGCCCGCTTCAGGTGCGTCTGAAGCGGGCCTCGGGGGCGGGTCTCGGGGGCGGGTTGGCAGCCGGGGCGCGGCCGGTCCGCCGGTCGGCTCAGACGGCGCAGGAGCCGTCCGCGCAGGCCTCGCCGGCCGGGGCGACCTGCACCGGCGCCGGCCGGCGCTCGCCGATCTCGGTGGCGACCTGCTCCAGGACCCGGCTGAAGGTCTCGGCCTCCTGGCCGCCCTGGACGGCCCACTTGCCCTCGAAGACGAAGGTCGGCACGGCGGTGATGCCCAGCTCGCGGGCCTCGTCCAGCTGCGCGCGGACCTCGGCGGCGCCCTCGTCGCCGGCGAGGTAGGCGGTCACCCGGTCGCGCTCCAGGCCCGCCCCGACGGCGACCTCGGTGAGCGCGGTGCGGTCGCCGACGTCCACGCCGTCGGTGAAGTGCGCCTTGAGCAGGGCCTCCTTGAGGCGGCCCTGGACGGCCGCGCCGAACTCGGTCTCGGCGAGGTGCAGCAGGCGGTGGCCGAGGAAGGTGTTGGCGTGCAGGGCCGCGTCGAAGTCGTAGGTGATGCCCTCGGTGAGGCCCAGTTCGGCCACCCGGGCGTCCATCGCGACGGACTGCGGGCCGTAGCGCTCGGCCAGCCACGCGCGGTGCGGGCTGGCGGTGGCCGGCGCGTCGGGCACCAGCTGGTACGGCCGGTAGACCACCTCGACGTTCTCCTTGCCCGCGAAGCCGTCGAGCGCCTGCTCGAAGCGACGCTTGCCGATGTAGCACCAGGGGCAGGCGATGTCGGAGTAGATCTCGACCTTCATGACGGGGGCTCCAGGGAGGTGGGGAGGGGCTGGGCTGGTGGTCCAAGACCGGTGGTCCAGAGTTGGTGAACGATGAACCATCTCGGGGCATTCCCGGCACGCCCGCTCCCCGGACGCTCAGCCCTCGGGCGGGGCGGGGACGACCAGGACGGGGCAGGCCGCGTGGTGGGCGACGGCGCTGCTGACCGAGCCCAGGAGGAGGCGGGTGAAGCCGCCGTTGCCCCGGGTGCCGAGCACCAGGGTGTGCTGGCGGGCCGCGGCGGCCAGCAGGACCTCGATCACATTGCCGAGCACCACGTGCAGCGACATCTCGGCCGTGCAGGGGTGGGGGCGGGCCTGCTGGACTGCGGCCACCGAGCGGCGCAGACCGTCGGCCATGGATTCGACCAGGGTCTCCACGCTCTCCTGCACCAGTTCGGCCATCCCGGGCGGGTAGCCGGCGGGCGCGGGGTTGACGACGGCGAGCACGTACAGGGGCAGGCCGTGCGCCTCGGCCTCGGTCATCGCCCGTTCCAGCGCCCAGAGCGAACCGTCCGACCCGTCGCACGCCGCGAGCACGCCCGGCGGCCGCCCCGTCGGCGGCCGCCCGAGCACCGAGAGCACGACGGGGACGGACGGGTCCGGGCTGGCACTGGTCACCATGACCTCCGTAGGTGCGGGGCGGAAAGGGCGAACGGGGGATGGACGCCTCGCCATGATCGCCGCCCTACCCCGCCCCGTCCCCCGAGCCGCGCCGAACACGCCCACGAGGCACGGCGCGACACGGCGCGGTACGGCGCGGTACGGCCTCGGCGCAGGAAGTCGGCCTGGCCGACTTTCCACTCCAGCGGCGCGGGGCAGCAGGGCAGGGCAGGGTGAATCAGTAGACCGGTCTGCATATTTATGGCGCGCACAAGCTTCTCCGCGGCGCAGGAAGTCGGGCCGGCCGACTTTCCACTCCAGCGAGGCGGAACGAGGCAATGGAAATCGGTAGACCGGTCTGCATAATCGCCGGCGGGAAGGGTGCCGGGCGCAGAAAGTCGGACCCGCCGACTTCCCACTCCGGCAAGGCGAAATGAGGCCGCAGAAGTCGGTAGACCGGTCTGCATAATCGCTGGCGGGAAGGGTGCCGGGCACAGAACGTCGGACCCGCCGACTTTCCACTCCGGTGAGGCAGGAAAGGGCCGCGGGAGCAGGAATCAGTAGACCGGTCTGCATATTCGTGCGCCGTGGACGAGCTGGCGAGGAGGGAGACGGGGCGGGGCGGGGTCAGGGGAAGCGGGTGGGGGTGAGGGCGGGGCGGGTGGGGTGGGGGAGGCCGGTCCAGCAGGCGCCGTGACGGCGGGCGCGGATGCGGCGGAGCCAGAGTTCGGTGGCGACCAGGTCGGCGAGGCCGGCCAGGGTGGCGGGCGGGAGGGGGGCGGCCGGGTCGGTGGCGCGGGTGAGGGCGGTGCGGACGGCGGGCAGGTCGATGAGGCCGGCCTCCGCGAGCAGAGGGGCGTCGAAGAGCTCGGCCAGCCCGTCGGCCGCGAGCCGCAGGCCCGCCCGGGCGTGGGCGGTGCGGTCGGGGCGGGGCCCGTGCCCCCAGTCGGGCGGCAGGTCGGTGCGCCCGGTACCGGCGGCCAGGACGGACCGCAGCAGCGCGTGCCGGGCCCCCGGCTGGAGCCGGACGTCGTCCGGGAGCAGCCGGGCGGCGCGCACCACCTGGTTGTCGAGGAAGGGCGCGTGCAGGCGCTGGCCGGGCTGTTCGGTGGCGTGCACCAGCGTGCGGAACCCGCGCGCGTGCCGGTGGAGGGCGTGCCGGGCCCGGTGCGCGCCCGGGTGTTCGCCGGGCGCCGGCTCGCGCGCCGCCAGGCGGAGCCGCAGCGCGACGGCGGAGAGCGCCTCGTCGGACAGCCAGCGCGCGGCCGGCCCCGGGACCACCCAGGCGAGGTCGTCCGCCGAGCGGGTGCCCGCCGTGCCGCCGCCGTCGGAGGTGCGGCGGAGGGTCAGTTTCACGGCCGTGTCGTCGAGCGCGTCCGCCCACCGGCTCCGGGCCAGCCGGTGGGCGGCGCGCACCACGGTGAGCGGGGTCCGCAGCGCGCCCGCCAGGACCCCGGCGGCCGCCCGGTCGGCACCGGCCAGCGCGGCCACCGGGGAGAGGAGTTCGCGGGCCCGGCCGGCCCGGACCAGGTCGGCCAGCCGGGCCGGGTGCCCGTCCAGGACGTGCCGGGCGCCGTAGCCGGTGAGGTGGTCGGTGCCGCCCGCCTCGAAGCGGGCACCGGCCCAGGCCGCGGCGACGAGTTCCGGCCCCGGCTCGTCGGTGAGCCGCCCGGCGGTCGGGTCGGTGCGCAGGTCCGCGTACGGGAGGGTGTCCGGGCCGGCGGCGAGCACGGTGTGGCGCAGCCGCGGGACGTCCGCGGCCGGGACCGGGACCGGAACCGGAACGGGCGCACCCGCGGCGGCCGTCTCACCGGAGGTGACGGCGGCGACCGGTTCGGGGGCAGTCCTCGCCCGGCCGGCGGTACGGGCCCAGGAGCCCTTCACCGCCCCGGTGCGCACGGCTCCGGTGCGCCCGGCCGCGGTCGGTTCGACGGCCGGGCCCGCGACCGGCTCGGACTCGCCGGGCGGCGGCCCCGGCTGGCGCGGCACCGCCGCCCCGCCGGCCGCGAGCGGCACGGCGGCGGCGAGCAGCGCGACGGTGGCGGACGCCGTCCCGTACGAGAGGTCGACGCCGAGCCGCGCCCGCCCCGGCGCCCCGGCCGGGCTGGTGCGGACCCGGAAGCGCACCGATTCCAGCAGCGCCCGGGTGAGTTCGCCGACCGCCGCCGCCTCGCCGCGCCCGCGCGCCCCGCCCGAGGACGGCTCGTCGTACCCGGAGAGGTACGGCCGCCCGTCGCGCAGGCCGAGCGCGTGCCCGGGCGGCACCCGCTGCACGCCGAGGTAGGGCGTGCCGGTGCCGAGCGCCTCCGGCGCCTCGGGGCAGGCGAGCCGGGCCGCGAGGTGGCCGGTGTCGAGTGGCGCGCCGACCAGGTCGGCGAGCGGCAGGGCCGCCGTGGCGTACGCGGTGCCGCCGCCCCAGGGGGTGTGGAAGACCGGCCGGGCGCCGGCCAGGTCGGTGAGCAGCACGGTGGAGCGGGTGCCGCTGCGCAGCACCGCGGTGTATCCGCCGGGCCAGGCGGTGAGGTGCCGGACGGCCCCGCCGCGGGCGGCGGCCAGGCCGGCGGCGAGTTCGGCGTCGGTGGCGCCGCAGTGGCCGAGGACGGCGAGCCGCAGGACGGCCGGTCCGGCCTCGACCGGGTCCGGGGCGGCGGGGCCGGTGGTGACGACGGCGGGGGCGCCGGGCCGGAGGGTCACCAGGCGGATCTCCTCGGGCCGCCAGTCGCCGACCGCCCAGAGCGGGTCGGGGCCGCTCCACAGGGGGCGCGCGGCGATCGGGGCGATCGCGCCGGGCGGCTCGTGCGCCGGCGCGCCCGGTCGGGGAGCGCCCGTGCACCAGCCCGTCAGCCACCGCATCGCGCCTCCACCGTACGAGGACCTGCACCGTGCGGCGCGCCCGTCAGCGGGCGGTCCCCCTGGTCGGCCCGTGGCGCGCCGTCAGAAGACATGGTGCCACCGGTTGCCCGCCCGCCGACCGGAGTTGTCGTTTCCGGTACGCGCCCGGGCGGGCGGGTGCGCGCGACGGCACGCGGCGTTCGAACACCCGGACGATCCCCGGGCGGCACTCGGACGCCCGTCCCCGCCGGGGCGGGCCGGGCCTCCCCCTCCATGGCCCGGACCGCCCTTCACGGCGCCCTGTCATGGCCATCGCGAAATGGCTGAAAGGCGTCGCTCTGCCCGGGAGGGCATCCGCATGCCCTCCCGGACGTCGCCACCGCCCGCGGGGATGAAGGCGGCGGCATCCCCCGGCCCGCCGGGTCCTCGACGGCGGGCCGACCCACGACCACCAGCGAATCGCCGACCAGCCGGTCGGGCCAGGGGGCACGGCCGGGCGCACATCGACACGGGACCGGAGCACAACGCTCCGGCGCTCCGCCCGGACACCCCCGGACGGCCGGATCCGGGCGGTCCGGACCAATCCCCCGGACCGCCCGCCGCCCGGGCCCGGGCGCGCGATCCCGCCATCCGGAATGCGGCCTCTTAACCGTCGGAACGCGTCCGACTACTCTAGGTACAGCAGCTACGGCCCGGTGCCGCCCGGGCCCCGCGCACAAGGCCGCAGGAGGTGCCGCCGCCACCATGACCGTCAGCCCACGAGGACCGAACGAACGGCTCGGCACGCTCCTGACCCTCGCCCAGATCAGCAACGCGGGGCTGGCCCGGCGCGTCAACGACCTCGGCGCGCAGCGCGGGTTGACGCTCCGCTACGACAAGACCTCGGTGGCCCGCTGGGTGAGCAAGGGCATGGTGCCGCAGGGCCCCGTCCCGCACCTGATCGCCACCGCGATCGGCGGCAAGCTCGGCCGTCCGGTGCCGCTGGAGGAGATCGGCCTCGGCGACACCGACCCGGCGCCCGAACTCGGCCTCGCCTTCCCGCGCGAGGTCCCCGACGCCGTCCGCTCCGCCACCGACCTCTGGCGGGTCGACCTCGACCTGCGGCGCGGCCCCGGCGGCGGGCGCTGGAGCGACAGCCTGGCCGGAACCTTCTCGGTCGCCGCGTACGCGACCCCGGTCTCCCGCTGGCTGATCACCCCCGCCGACGGCTCGGTGGCCCGCGAGGTGCCGCGCTCCCCCGCCGAGGCCGGCTCGTACCGGGTCGGCCACTCGGACGCCGCCAAGCTCCGCGAGGCCGCCCAGGAGGCCCGCCGCTGGGACTCCAAGTACGGGGGCGGGGACTGGCGTTCCTCGATGGTGCCGGAGTGCCTGCGGGTCGAGGCGGCGCCGCTGCTGCTCGCCTCCTACAGCGACACGGTGGGCCGGGCGCTGTTCGGCGCGACGGCCGAACTCACCCGGCTGGCCGGGTGGATGGCCTTCGACACCGGCCAGCACGAGGCCGCCCAGCGCTACTACATCCAGGCCCTGCGGCTCGCCCGGGCCGCCGCGGACGTGCCGCTCGGCGGTTACGTGCTGGCCTCGATGAGCCTGCAGGCCGGCTACCGGGGCTTCGCCGAGGAGGCCGTGGACCTCGCCCAGGCCGCCCTTGAGCGCAACCGGGGCCTGGCCACCGCCCGGACGATGAGCTTCTTCCACCTGGTCGAGGCCCGCGCCCAGGCCAAGGCCCGGAACGCGGCGGCGTGCGCGACCGCGCTCGGCGCTGCGGAGAGCGCGCTGGAGCGGGCGCGCGCCGGGGATCCCGATCCGGCGTGGATCGACTTCTACGCCTACGACCGGCTCGCGGCCGACGCCGCCGAGTGCTTCCGCGACCTCGGCGTGCCCTCCAAGGTCCGCCAGTTCACCCGTGAGGCGCTGGCCCGGCCCACCGAGGGGTTCGTCCGTTCGCACGGCCTGCGGCTGGTGGTCTCCGCGATGGCCGAGGCCGAGGCGGGAAACCTGGACGCGGCGGTGGCGGCCGGCGAGCGCGCCGTCGACGTGGCCGGGCGGATCTCCTCCCAGCGCAGCCGCGAGTACGTGGTGGAGATGCTCCGCCGACTGGAGCCGTTCCAGGGCGAGCGCCGCGTCCGCGAGCTGACCGAACGGGCCCGCGCGGTGATCGTCGCCCCGGCCTGACCGTAAGCCCGGGCCCGCGTCGCTCCCCGCGGCACTCCCCGCGACGGCCTCCTCGCCCGGCCCCCTCGACCGGCCCCCGCCGGCGTGGCAGCATCGCGGGCGGACGGGGGACGGTCGGACGAGGCGAGGCGAGGAGCGAGCCGTGCGGTACGACGTCGACGTGCTGGTGGTGGGGGGCGGGATCGTCGGGCTGGCCACGGCGTACGCGCTGACCGTGGCCCGGCCCGGGCTGCGGCTCACCGTGCTGGAGAAGGAGCCCGGCCTGGCCGCCCACCAGACCGGCCGCAACAGCGGGGTCATCCACAGCGGGGTCTACTACCGGCCGGGCTCGCTCAAGGCCCGCTACGCGGTGGCCGGGGCCGCCGAGATGGTGGAGTTCTGCCGCGCCCACGCCATCCCCCACGAGGTCACCGGGAAGCTCATCGTCGCCACCGGGCCCGCCGAACTGGACCGGCTGCACGCCCTCGCCGAGCGAGGCCGGGCCAACGGCATCCCGGTCACCGAACTGGACCGCGCGGGCATCGCCGGGTACGAACCGCAGGTCACCGGCATCGCCGGGCTGCACATCGGGACCACCGGCATCTGCGACTTCCCCGCCGTGGCCGCCGCCTACGCGCGGCTGGCCCGCGAGGCCGGGGCGGAGGTCCGCACCGGGGCCGAACTACGGGCGGTGGCCCGGCGGTCCGACGGCGTCACCGTGCAGACCTCGGCGGGCGAGCTGCGCTGCCGGGTGCTGGTGAACTGCGCGGGCCTGCACAGCGACCGGATCGCCCGGCTGGCCGGCGACGACCCCGGGGTGCGGATCGTGCCGTTCCGCGGCGAGTACTACGAACTCGTCAAGGAGCGGCGGGAGTTGGTCCGGGGCCTGGTCTACCCGGTGCCCGACCCGGCGTTCCCCTTCCTGGGCGTCCACCTGACCCGGGGCGTGCACGGGGACGTGCACGTCGGCCCGAACGCGGTGCCGGCGCTGGCCCGCGAGGGCTACGACTGGCGCACCGTGCGGCCGCGCGACCTGGCCGGCACGGTCGCCTTCCCCGGCACCTGGCGGATAGCCCGCCGGCACTGGCGGTACGAGGCGGGCGAACTGCACCGCTCGCTGTCCAAGCGGGCGTTCACCGCGGCCGTCCAGCGGCTGCTGCCCGCGGTCACGGCGGCCGACCTGGTCCGGGCCGGGGCGGGCGTGCGCGCCCAGGCGGTGGCCCGGGACGGCTCGCTGCTGGACGACTTCGCCTTCGCCGGGTTCGACCCGGACGACCCGCGATCCACCCGCCGCCTGGTGCACGTGCTCAACGCGCCTTCCCCGGCGGCGACGGCCTCGCTGCCGATCGGCCGGGAGGTGGCCCGCCGGACGCTCGCCGCGCTGGCGGCGGGCGGCTGAGGAAGCGGCCCGGGCCGGGGACGTGGGGACCGTCACAGGCCCTGCGGCCCGCGCCCGAGGGCCCCGTAGACTCGGGGGATTGTGACTGCCACCGCCCCGATCCCCCAGCCCTCGCCCTCCGCCCGGCTCTCCGCGGCGCCCGCCGCGTACCCCGCGCCGATGTACCCGCACAAGGCCACCGAGGCCCAGCACAGCGAGCGGCGCATCCGCAGCTTCCAGCCGCGCCGGGGCCGGATGACCAACGCCCAGGCGGGCGCCCTGGACCGGGGCTGGGAGCAGTACGGCATCGCGATCGACGGCACCCCGCTCGACCTGCCCGCGCTGTTCGACGGCCTGCCGGTCACCCTGGAGATCGGCTTCGGCATGGGCGAGACCACCGCCGCGATGGCCGCCGCCGACCCGGCCACGGGCATCCTGGCCGCCGACGTCCACACCCCCGGCCACGGCAACCTGCTGGGCCTGCTGGAGCGCGACGGCAGCACCAACGTCCGCCCGGCCGCCGGCGACGCCGTGATCCTGCTGCGCGACATGCTGCCCGACGCCTCGCTGGCCGGCCTGCGGGTCTACTTCGCCGACCCGTGGCCCAAGCCCAAGCACCACAAGCGCCGGCTGGTCCAGCCCTCGTTCCTGGAACTGGTCCTCCCCCGACTGGCGCCCGGCGCGCTGGTGCACTGCGCCACCGACTGGGAGCCGTACGCCGAGCAGATGCTCGCCGTGCTGTCGGCCTCGCCGGAGCTGGAGAACCTGCACCCCGAGGGCGACGGCACCGGCTGGCTGGAGCCGGCGGACCACCCGGACGGCTCCGTCCCCGGCTACGCGCCGCGGCCCGACTGGCGCCCGCTCACCAAGTTCGAACGGGCCGGCCTCGCCAAGGGCCACGTGGTGCACGACCTGCTGTTCCGCCGCCGCTGAGCCCCCGCCGGGTGTTCGACCCGGCGGGCCCCGCGGGCCCCTGCGGCCACCGCCCTGCGGGGCCCCGGCGGGGCGTCCGCCCCGACTCCCCCCGGCCGCCGGGCGCGGTGGCCTACCCTGTGCCGGGTGAGCACCCCGTCCGGCGGTGGGTACCACATCACCGTGCGGGCCGCCGACGACCGAGAGATGCCCACGCCCACCGCCGGCACCCGGACCATCCCGGGGCCCCGGAGGCGCCGGGCGCACCGGCTCGTGCCCGCCCTCCTCACCCTCGCGCCCGTCCGCCCGGCCGGGTCCGGACCCGGCCAGGCGGACGCCGTCCCGGCCGCGCCTCCCGCCGGCGCCCGCGCCGCCCGCCCGCTCCGCTCGGTGGCGCTCCCCTCCGTGACCGCGGCGGTCGTCCTGGCCCTGGCCGGCTGCGGCGTGCTGATCCTCCACCTGGTCCGCCGCCAGACCGGCACCGCCGGGCTGCTGGTCGGCCTCGGGCTGGCGATGGTCCCGCTGCCCTTCGTGCTCGGCGGACTCGCCTGGCTCAACCAGACCGCCCGGGTGCCGCTGCGGTACACCGTCTTCTGCCTCGGCTGGGGCACCTGCGCCGCCACCACCGTGGCGATCCTCGCCAACGGCTGGGCCAACAGCCTCCTGACCGCCCACCGGGGCAGCCTCGGCGAGGCGCTGGGCGCCGACCTGGTCACCCCGGTGATCGAGGAGAGCGCGAAGGGCGCCGCCCTGCTCGTCCTGCTGCTGCCGCTCGGCCGGCGGCTGCGCTGCGCCGCCCGGCGCGACGGCCGTCCCGGCCCGGGCGCACCGTGGCGCTCCCCCGGCCCCCGGCGGCCCCGCGGGTACGAGCGCCGGCTCGCCCTGCCGCACGCGCGCGGCCGACTGCGGCTGCGCCCCTACCTGCGCCCGCTGCCCCACCCGCGCCCCGGACCGCTCCCGGGCACCGGCGCACGCGCGGCGCACGCCGACCACCGGCGCGCCCGCTCCCGGCCGCGCGCCCTGGCCGCCGGGGTGGTGCTCGGCGGGATCACCGCCTGCGGCTTCGCCTTCACCGAGAACGCGCTCTACCTCGGGCGGGCGTTCACCGACGACCAGCAGCAGCGGCTGGACAGCATCGGCCTCGGCGAGCCGCCGAGCCTGCGGGACTTCGACAGCACCGTGCAGACCTTCGTGCTGCGCGGCCTGCTCTCGCCGTTCGCCCACCCGCTGTTCACCGCCCTGACCGGACTGGGCCTGGCGCTGGCCCTCACCACCGGGCGCCGCTGGCTGGCCCGGCTGGCGGCGCCGGCCGGGCTCGTCCTGGCGATGGCCCTGCACGGCACCTGGAACGCCGCGGCCGACCTCGGCACGCACGGCTTCCTGCTGGTCTACGCGGTGCTGATGGTGCCGTGCTTCGCCGCGCTGGTCGGTTTCGCCGCCTGGGCCCGGATCCGGGCCGGACGGCACCGCGTGCGGGGGCCGTCGCGAGGGCGCTGAGCCGGGGGCGCCGACGGGTGCCGCCCGGGTGCCTGGGGGACGGATGTGGAACCGATTTCCCATTCGGGCGACTTCCCCGTATGGTTGTGTTCACCGACGCGGGGTGGAGCAGCTCGGTAGCTCGCTGGGCTCATAACCCAGAGGTCGCAGGTTCAAATCCTGTCCCCGCTACTCAGTAGCCGAAGGCCCGGAGGATTCTTCCTCCGGGCCTTCGTCATGCCCGGCGACGTCGGGGCGGCACGGTCCCGCCACGAAGCTGTAACGGCGCGGCGCGTCAAGATCAATCGAATGGTCTTTCGATCATACTGAGTGGCAAAGTCACCCGTTCGGATGCGCACCGTCGCTCCGGGTTAGGAACCGCTCATGCTGTCGAAGCGCCTTGCCGGCACCGCCGCGATCTGTCTGCTGCTCGCGGCCGGGGCGACCGCCTGCGGTGACGACAAGGTCTCCGCCGCGAAGCTGGACACCGCCAAGCTCAGCGCCGAGGAGATCCAGAAGAAGGCCAAGGACGCCCTGGCCGGCGCCACCTCGGTCAAGGTCGCCGGCTCGATCGACAACGGCGCCGCGAAGATGACCGTCGACCTCGCGGTCGACACCCAGGGCCGCTGCCAGGGCAGCATCACCATGCCCGGGATGGGCAAGTTCGAGCTGCTGGGCGACGGCAAGCAGGTCTACCTGAAGCCCGACGCCGAGTTCGTGGCCAACGTCGCCGGCGGCGGCGCGGACGGCGCCAAGGCCGCCGAGCTCCTCAAGGGCCGCTACATCGCGGGCGTGCAGGACGACCCCGAGATGAAGGAGCTCACCACCGCCTGCAGCCTCAAGGACCTCACCAAGAGCTTCCTCGACGACAGCAAGGCCACCAACCTCACCAAGGGCGAGGCCGGCACCGTCAACGGGGCCAAGACCTTCAGCATCAAGTCGAAGAACAGCGGCGGTGACGAGATCGTCGTGCACGTCGCCACCGAGGGCACCCCGTACGCGCTGCGGGTCGAGAAGACCGGCAAGGAGGGCGGGAAGATGGACTTCACCGACATCAACAAGCCGCTGACCGTCCAGGCCCCGCCGGCCGACCAGGTCATCGACTACGCGAAGTTCAAGGACGCCGCCAAGCCCGCCTGATCCGGCGGCCGGAAGGGCCCCGGATTAAATGCGTTGCCCTCCTCCCGACGGCCTGCCTAAGGTGGCGGCACACTGAAGGGAGGTGATCCTGAATTGAGTTCCATCAGGATGCGTGAGGTGGCTGCTCGCTAGAGCCGCCCCTGCCTGCGCAGGGTGGGACCCCAGGTCCCCGGCAGGCGAAATTCCAGCAGTCACCCGGCCCGCGGGCTCACCGGTACATCCCCGGTGCCTCGGCGCCCGGCCCCTGGTAGTGGGCCCGGCGATCGAGGAGCAGCCCGCGGGCCGTCTGCGTTCCCGGAGCTTCCGGCGCTCCGGGATTCCCGGAGGGGTCCGTCCGGGTGTGCTCGCGGCCCCCGCCGGGCATCACGCCCTCGGCGTCGGGGGCATCCCCGCTAGAGTCGGCGCGCGCTCCGCAGGGATGGGGTGCGGGCACTGGGGGTGGTGGGCGATGGCGACGGGCGATCGGCGGACCGGCGGCGCGGCGGCCGTACGGACGGCACAGCGGGCGGCGGCGGGGATGCTGCCGGGCTCGGGACTGCTGGGCCTGCTGCTGTTCTCCCTGGGCCGGCCGCACCCCTGGCAGGCGCTGGGCGGCGGACTGGTGGTTGCCTGCGCGGCGACGCTGGTCGGCGGTGCGCTGGGGTTCCTGTTCGGGGTCCCCCGGGTGCGCGGCGGCGCGGGCGGCACGGGCGGCGCGCCGGACGCCGGGGGCGGTGAACCGCACGGCTCGTACGCGCCGAACACCAATCTGGAGCAGGTCTCGGACTGGCTCACCAAGGTGCTGCTGGGCGTCGGTCTGACCCAGCTCGGCTCGCTCGGCGAGCGGCTCGACCAGCTCGGCACCACACTCGCCCCGGCGCTGGGCGGGGGCGCGGGCACCGCGCCGTTCGCGGCCTCGTTGGTCCTCTACTTCGTACTGCTCGGCTTCCTGGCGGGCTGGCTGCTGACCCGGCTGGCGCTGCCGCGGGTGCTCTCCGACGCCGACCGGGCGCTGGACCTCTTCCTCGCCGGGCAGGACCGGGACCGCAAGGGCGACAAGGTCGGCGCCGACGACCTGCGGATGCGGGCGATGCAGCACCTGGGCCTGGTCGGCGCGAGCGACGGGAAGCCGGACGGTCTGCCCGGCTCGCTGCTGGCGGTGGACCGGGCGGCCGGCGCGGAACGGGTGGTGGCCGAGGTGCGGTCGACGGCCCGGCGGTCGGCGCTGACCTCCGCCCAGGTGCGGGAGCTGTTCGCGGACGGCTCGGAGGGCCGGCGGATCCAGGCGCTCGCCCTGATGCAGGGCGATCCGGCGCTGGCCGACCTGCCGAGCGTGCTGGAGGCGATCGAGCACCCGCGCTCCGGTTTCGAGCAGTACCACGCGCTGCTGGCGGCCCGCGGACTGATGTCCCGGCTGCCGGCCGAGGAGGCGCGGCGGCTGCGGGACGCGGTGGCGGGACGGCTGATGGCACCGGACGGGATCCCGTACGGCTCGGACCGCAGCTGGCTGGCGGAGAAGATCCTGTCGGGCCTGGACGCGCCGGCGTTCCTGCCGCAGCAGCAACAGGGCGGAACCGGCCCGTCCCAGGCTCCGGCTCCGTCCCCGGCCCCGGCCCCGGCCCCGAGGCCGACGGCGGGCCCGGGCAGCCGGGACGGCGCCTAGAGGACGAACCGGAGTTCGGGCCGGTCCCAGCCGATCGGCGGCCGGGCCGGGAAGGTGCCGACCCGTTCGGCGCCCATCCGCCGGTAGAAGGCCTCGGCGGGCGGGTGGGAGACCACCCGGATGCCGCCGGTGACGCCGACGGCGCGGGCGCGGTCGAGCAGGTGGGTGATCAGCCGGCGGCCGACGCCGAGGCCCTGCGCCTCGTCGGCGACGAACATGAGGTCGAGGTCGGCCGGGTCGGTGACCAGCGCGTAGAAGCCCAGCAGGTGGTCGTCGGCGGCGCGGACGGCGAGGTGGACCTCGTGCCGGGCCAGGTACTCGGGCGTCACCCGGTAGCCGGCGATCATCGGTGCGTACGCGCCGCGGTAGGCGGAGCAGTCCTGGATCAGCGCGGTGAGCCGCTCGGCGTCCGAGGCCGCGGCCGGCTTGATCGACATCTCGGTCATGACCGATGAGTATAGGGGCATATACGAGGTTCACCTATTACCGATGGCGGCCGACCCGGCGGAGGACGAGCACCCGGCGGGCCCGGTCGCCCCGGTCGGTGGGCGGCAGGACGCGGATCTCGCTGGCGATCCGGCACTCGCCGAGCGCGAACCGGACGACGTCCAGACCGGTGCTGCGGTGGCCCTCGCCGTCGTTCAGCGGGTGGATCCGGACCTCGCCGCCGGGGGCGGTGACCCGGACCAGCTCGGCCAGGGCGGCCAGCCGCCGCTCCGGCCCGAACAGCTCGGGGTAGGCGAAGACCAGGTAGCCGCTCAGGGTGAGGGCGAAGGTGCCGTCCGCGAACGGCAGCCGGGGCAGCGCGGCGGCGACGTACTGGCCGGGGTGGGCGGCGCGGTCGGCGGCGAAGAGCCGGCGGGCCCGGTCCCAGCCGCGCAGGTAGCGCTCGGGCCGGCGCTGCCGGCGGGCCGGGTAGAGATCGGGCCGGGCCGCCATCGCCGCGGCCATCGCGGCCCGGGCGGCCAGCGCCCGGGCGGTGATCTCCCCGGTCGGGAAGGCGTACACCGGATCGGCGGCGACGACCCGGCAGCCGAGCGGACGGGCCTCGGCGACCAGCGCGGCGGCGCCGCCGGGGCAGTCGAGCAGCGGCCCCGGCAGGGCGGCGATCCCGGCGCGGGTGAGGCCGAACAGCTCGCAGTACTCGTCCAGCGAGCGGGAGGTGACCAGGGGGGCGACGGGTGGAGCCGGGGCGCGGGCGGTTCGGTCGGCCATCGCGGCCATCCGACCACGCGCCCCGGCGGCCCGCACCCGGAGGAATCCGGGCGGGGCCGCCGGGGCGCGTGGTCGGGACCGGAGCCGGGGCGCGGTGCCGGGGTCGGGGTCAGCGGCCGAGCAGGCCGCGGGCGGCGAAGCGGTTGACGTTGGTCAGGCCGCGCACGAGCTGCGGGGTCACGAAGACGAACAGCAGCCCGAGCAGGCAGACCCCGGCGATCTGCAGCGGCGACTCGACGTAGTAGACGTGCCGGACGCCCTCGTCGTTGGTGTAGTCGAAGAACCGGTAGCCGGGCCAGTCCACGTAGCGCGGGAAGACCCAGTGGTACAGCGGGTAGAAGGCGAGCGTCCAACCGACGCAGAGGAAGACCAGCGACAGCGTCATGCTGAGGATCGCCCAGGGGAACATCACCACCTGGTACAGCACGGCCTTCCATCCGGCCGCGTCCACGAGGCGGGCGGTGATCGCGCCCCAGACGCCCGGCCGGGCGGCGCGGACCGGCTCCGGAGCGGCCACGTCCAGGGCGAGCAGGCTGCGCGCCCTGGCGCGCTCCAGCCCGCCGAAGCCCCGGGCCGAGGCGGTCAGCGCGGCCAGCACCGGCAGGCCGAGCACGGTGACGAAGGTGCCGATGCCCAGGGAGAACAGCACGACGGCGACGGTGAAGCCGAAGATCGCCACCGGCAGGCCGGTCAGCGTGTAGCCGACCTCGCGGTAGAAGTAGGAGGTGAACGGGGCCCGCCAGGCGTACGGCGGCTCCTCGGTGCGGCGGGTGACGGCGTGGCTCTCGCGGCCGTCGTACGCGTCGTACTCGCTGCGCTGCATGCTGTGGGTGCTCATGGCCGGTCTCGGTCCCTCGGGTCGGTCGCGGTTCGGGCTCTGGGGGTCTCTCCTGCTGACTCCTCAAGCCTGTCAAAGCGCGCCCGGGCGGGACATCCGGCTCCCCGGCCAACCGGGGGTGGGGTTATCCCCCCTGAACGACGTTCCCGGCCGCCGGGTTCCCGGCGGGGGCGTCGTCGGCGAGGAGCGCGTACTGGTAGGCGTCGCGCCAGCCGTCGTGGCGCCGGTAGTCGTGCCGGACCCGGCCCTCCAGCCGGAAGCCCGCCCTGGTCAGCACCCGGATCGAGGCGCTGTTGTCGACGTCCACGCGGGCCTCCAGCCGGTGCAGGCCGAGCGGTCCGAAGGCGAGGTCGCGCAGCAGTCCGACCACCTCGCCCGCGTAGCCGAGCCCCCAGACCTCGCGGCGCAGGGCGTAGCCGAGCTGGGCGGCACGGTGCGGGACGAGGCCGAGCGCGGCATTGCCGATCGGGACGGCGCGGGCCGGGTCGTCGGCGTCGGCGAGCCGGGTGACGGCCAGCCGGTAGACCTCGCGGGGCTCCCTCTCCGCCTCCTCGACGAACTGGGCGACCTGGTCGGCACAGGTGTCCAGGTCGCGCGGCGCGAACGGCAGGTAGCGGGTGGCCTCCGGGTCGCCGAACACCGCGTGCAGCGCGTCCACGTCCTCGGGGGTGTGGTGGAACTCGCGGACGGCCAGCCGGGCCCCGGTGAGTCGGACGGGAACCATGGCTCCCGACCCTACCGCCGACCAGCGGTTACGGTTCCTGGTTATGGAAGACGAAGACCTGCGGCTCGCCCCGCGCACCAAGGCCGCCGAACTGCTCGCCTGGGCGGAGGCGGACGGCCGCGAGCCGGTCGCCGAGGCCCCGCTGCGGGCGGTGCTGGCGCTGCTGGAGCTGGGCGGCGGCAGGATGCACGACGGCTGGCCCGAACTGACCTCCGCCGCGGTGGAGCACCTGCTGTACGAGCGCCTCCACCTGTACGTCCAGCCGGAGCCGGGACAGGATCCGCTGGCGTACGGCGCGGCGGTGCGGCTGCTGGTCGACCACCAGCGGGCCGCGAAGCGGCTGAACGCCAAGCGGCAGGAGCGGCTGCACGCCGAGGCCGAGTGGCAGGGCGAGCTGGCGGCCGGGCTGCTGCGCCGGGCGGACCTGGTGACCTGGCCCCGGCTGTACACCCTGCTGCTGCGCGCGGCCGGGGTGGACACCGGCGACGAGGCGGCGGTGCGGGCCTGGCTGGAGGGGTTCCGGGAGCTGCCGCAGGAGGAGCGCTCGGCGGCGTTCGCGGCGCTGGAGGCGGACGGCGTGCTGGACCCGGTGGACGACGGGGGCTGGGACGGCGGGGCCCGGCCGCTGGCCGTCGGGATGGCCACCGACGGCGCGCGGCGGCTGCTGGAGCAGGGGCTGATGCGGCGCAGCTACCGGAACCTGGCGGAGCTGACGGCGCTGGGCCGGCCGATGCCGGACGAGCTGGCCGGGGACTTCGGGGCGTTCGAGGAGGCCGCGGTCGAGGTGGCGCTGGAGCTGGCCGGGGCGTGGACGGTGCCGGGGCTGCCGCGGCTGCTGGTGGACGGGTTCCCGGAGCTGGCGCCGGAGCCGGGGCAGGCGGAGATCGACGCCTACCTGGCGTCGCTGGAGCCGGACGCGGACGCGGAGGAGTACGGGGACGAGCACACGGACGAGTACCCGGACACGCCCGGGGACGAGGCGTAGCGACGCGCGAGGGCCCCGGCCGTGCGGCCGGGGCCCTCGTGGTCCGCGGGGAGCGTCAGGGGGTGACGCCGCGCTGCTCGAACCAGCTCTCCGGGTCGACGGGGGCGCCGCCGCCGGGGCGGACCTCGACGTGCAGGTGGGCGCCGGTGACGTTGCCGGTGGCGCCGACCTTGCCGATCTGCTGGCCGGGGACGACCTTGCCGGAGCCCTTGATGATCGAGGAGAGGTGGCAGTACCAGATCTCGGTGCCGTCGGGCAGGGTCTCGACGATCCGGTAGCCGTAGGCGCCGGCCCAGCCGGCCGAGGTGATGGTGCCCTGGCCGACCGCGTAGACGGGCTCGCCCTGGTCCGCGGCGAAGTCGAGGCCGGTGTGCAGGTGGGCCCAGTAGCGGGCGCTCTGGCCGTAGTGGGCGGAGAGCCGGTAGTCCTTCACCGGCAGCTTGATCTCGGCGAGCTTGGCCTTCTCGGCCTCCTCGGCGGCGCGCTTGGCCTGCTCCTGCTGGGCGATCTGGGCGGCCCGCTTGGCCTCGGCCTCCTGGGCGGCCTGGACGCGGGCGGTCTCCTCGGCCGCGGTGCGCTGGCTGTCCGCCTGCTGCTGGATGCGGGCGGCGAGGGCGAGGCCGGGGTCGGCGGAGAGCGCGACCGGCAGCTCGTCGGGTGCCTCGACGGCCGGCGCGGCGGCCGGGGTGGCGGAGGCGAAGCCGGTGGCGCCCAGGGTGGCGGCGACGGCGGTGACGCCGAGCAGCGGAGCGGTGCCGCGGCCCTGACGGGGCATCCGGTGCCGGCTGGTCTCCGCCGCCGGCGGGGCGGTCTCGTCGGCGGGGCCGCCGAACGGGCCGTGCCCGGCGAAGGGGCCCGGGTGATCGAGCAGCTGGGTGCCGGCCGAGGAACCGGACGGGTGTGCCGGAGTGTGCGTCGACGCCACGGAGGCGCGCTCCTTTCCTTCCTTCGCGCCTACCGGGTTAGCTGACGGGTTCGGAGCAGGAAGGTCTCCTACGGCTGGGCCTGGACTGGCCAGGGCCTGGCCGATTCACCCCAAGGAACGTGGTTCCCCGGCTCCCTGGCCTGCCCGGAGGCCGGCCGGCGGGATTAGGCGACGGCGCACGGTGCCGTCTGGGTACGGCGTTGCGGACCGCGCTGCGTTATCAAACGTTAATCCGAGAGCCCCCCGATTCCAAGCCATCCGTTGGTGACGACGGGATACGGATCGGGCACCACGCGGCCCGATGGGCGTTTTGGGGCGTTTGATGACATCTGACACTACCGAACGTGTCGGGACGTCAACGAACGGGCCCTCACTTGAGTACGCCTACTCATGTGCGACCGGGCCGGGCGCGGCCATCCTGGCGCCCATGAGCGCACCGATGCAGTCCCGCACCACGGCCGCGTACCACCTCCAGGCCGTGCTGTCCTTCGCCCTCTCCGGCACCGCCGTCGGCGCCGGGATCGCCTTCCTCCCGGTGGAGCCGTGGACCCGGGCGTTCCTCGCCCTCGGCCTGCTCTACACGATCACCTCGACCTTCACCCTCGCCAAGGTGGTCCGGGACCGGCAGGAGACCTCCGAGCTGGTGACCCGGGTCGACCAGGCGCGGCTCGACAAGCTGCTGACCGAGCACGACCCGTTCAAGGTGGAGGGGGTCTGACCGGACCCGGACGGGAGCAGCCCCGGCGGGGGCGACACCGACGGCTTGACGGCTAAGGCTATTAGCCTTAGCTTTATGGCTATCGGCACTCGCCGACGATCCCGCCGGCCCAGGAGGCTCCCCATGAACGGCACCACCGCTCCCGCCACCCGCCACCTCGACCTGCCCGGCGGCCGGATCGCCTTCGACGACACCGGCCACGGCGAGGGCGCCCCCGTCGTACTGCTCCCCGGGATGCTCGACAGCCGGGCCGCCTACCGGCACCTGCGCCCGCTGCTGGCCGCGGCCGGCCGCCGGGTGATCACCATGGACCTGCGCGGCTTCGGGGAGTCCTCGATCCTCTGGGACGACTACTCCCCCGCCGCGATCGCCGGCGACGTCCTCGCCCTGCTGGACCACCTGGGCATCGACCGGGCCGTGCTGGCGGGCAACTCGTACACCGGCGCCAGCGTCGTCAAGGCCGCCGGGGACGCCCCCGAGCGGGTGGCCGGCGTCGTCCTGCTGGACGCCTTCGTCGAGAACGTGCCTCCCGGCGCGCTGCAGCGCCTGGTGGTCGGCGCGATGGGCGCGCTGCTGGTGCACTCGCCCGCGTTCTGGGGCCTCTACCACCGCAAGGCGGCCTACCCGGGGCCCAAGCCGGCCGACCACGAGGAGTACGTGGCCGGGCTGGTCGCCGCGATGCGCGCCCCCGGCCGGAAGACCGCCACCCGCGGCTACGTGCGCGGCGACTCCTCGCCCGCCGGCTGGACCGCCGCCGTGCGCTGCCCGGCGCTGGTCGTGATGGGCTCGAAGGACCCCGACTTCGGGAAGCCGGAGCTGGTCGCCGACCGGCAGGCCGCCGCGCTGAACGCGCGCAAGGTGATGATCGAGGGCGCCGGGCACTACCCGATGGCCGACCACCCGCGGGCCACCGCCGATGCCCTGCTGTCCTTCCTGGCCGACCTGGCCTGACCGTCCCCGCCGGCCCCGCCCCCCCTTCAGCTAGGAGACCCGCAGTGCCCCGAGTCGGACTGACCCCCGAGCAGGTCGTCGGCCACGCCCTCGCCCTCATCGACGAGCAGGGCCCGGAGGCCCTCACCCTGGCCGCCGTGGCCGCCCGCGCCGGGGTCGCCACCCCCTCGCTGTACAAGCACGTCAGCGGCGGCCTGACCGAACTGCGCCGGCTGGTGGCCGTCCGGGTGACCGAGGAGCTGGCCGACCGGCTCGCCGAGGCCGCGCTCGGCCGCAGCGGGGACGCCGCGGTCGCCGCCGTCCTGCGGGCGTACCACGCGTACGCCACCGAGCACCCGCACCGCTACGCCGCCCTGCCGCAGGCGCCGCAGCCCGACGAGGACCTGGCCGCGGCGGCCGGCCGACTGGTCGGGGTGATCGTCGCGGTGCTGCGCGGGTACGGGCTGGAGGGCTCCGAGGCGATCCACGCCGCCCGCACCTTCCGCTCGCTGGCCCACGGCTTCGCCGCGCTGTCGACCGGCGGCGCCTTCCAGCTCGCCGAGGACCTCGGGGAGACCCAGGACCGCATGATCACCGTGCTGACCGCCGGACTGCGCGACTGGCCCCGCCCCTGAGCGGCGCCGGCCGGGGCCGGGGAACGACGAAGGGCCCGGAGCGGGAACGCTCCGGGCCCTTCGCGGTGGTGTGGGGCTAACAGGACTTGAACCTGTGGCCTCTTCCTTATCAGGGAAGCGCTCTAACCGTCTGAGCTATAGCCCCGTACCGCGCACGCCCCGCCGGTGCGGCGGAACGTCGTACGGAGAAGGGTACCGGACCCGGAGCGGGTGCCCGCACACCGGGCGAGCGGGTGCCCCGGGAGTCGTCGTTCGCCCCACGCCTCACCCGCTTAAGAAATAAGGTATTAAGAATTAACCGCCCCATAAGGAACCGGAGAGGCCGGCCGTCCCGTGGACCCGCGCAGCAGCCCCACCGCGCGCAGTGCCATGCGCTGCGTCCGCTTATTGCTCGGCTGCACCAGCGCCGCCGAACTGCTCGGCACCGTGCTCGCCGAGGGCCCGGGCTGGATCACCGGCGAGGGCTCGGCCCTCTACCTGCTGGACCCCGGCGGCATGCTCCGGCTCACCGCCTCGCACGGCCTGCCCGACTGGGCCCACGAGCGCTACAGCGTGGTCGACCCGGCCGGCGAGCTGCCCGCCGCGATGGCGCTGAAGCTGCGCCGCCCCTATCTGCTGAGCCCCGAACGCACCAGCGTCGACTACCCGAACCGGAACGCCGGGATGGGCACCGGAATGGTCGCCGTGGTCGCCCTGCCGATGATCGTCGACGAGCGGCCGATCGGCGTCCTCGCCCTCGCGCTCGCCCACCGGGGCACCGTCCCGCGCCGCGACCTGGACGTGCTGGAGACCCTCGCGGACGCCTGCGCGCACCGGCTGGCGTACCTGCTGGAGCACGCCGGAGCGCCCCTCGCCCCGCGGAACGGCGGTGCCGCGCCGAACGGGGTGCGCCCCGGGCCCGGCCCGGGCGGCGACCCGGCCGCCGGGACGGCCCACCCGCTGCTCTCGCTCGCCGTCCGCGCCGCCGGGCACGGCGCCTTCGAACGCGACCTGGTCACCGGCGAGACCTACTGGGACGCCCAGGCGCTCCGGCTGGTCGGCCGGCCCGCACCGCACGGCGGACCGGCCCCCGCGCCCGACCTCGACCTCGTCGTCCACCCCGAGGACCTGCCGGACGTCCAGGCCGCGCTCGCCGAGGCGCTCGCCACCGGCGGGCCCTACCGGATCCGCTACCGGGTGCCCCGCCGGGGCGGCGGGGTGATCCGGATCGAGGAGACCGGCGAGGTCATGCTGGACGTGCACCGCCGACCGGTCCGGATCTCCGGGCTGATCGCCGACCTCGACCACGGCCGCGCCCCCGGCGGGCACCCGGACGCCGGCCGCCTCGTACGGACCGCCCGGGACACCGAGGCGGCCGCCGGCGGGACCTCCGCCGCCGGGGCCCGCTCGGCGCTGCTGCTGGCGCTCACCGGGGCGCTGTCCCGGGCCGTCACCGTCCGGGACGTCACCACCGCCGTGACCGACGTCGCCCGGCCCGCGTTCGGGGCGGCCAGCATCGTGCTGGACCTGGTCGACGAGGGCCGGCTGCTGCCCGTCGCGCACACCGTCTACGGCGGGCCCCGGCGCACCGAGCTGACCCGGCTGGCGGACCTGTCGGAGGGCGTGATGCAGCGCGCGCTGGCCCGTTCCACCCCGCTGTTCAGCGAGCCGGCCCGGCGCGGGCGCAGACGCGGGCGGGCGCGGGACCACGAGCGGCCGCCGGAGGCGGGGACCGCGGGCGGCCCGCTCGCCCCGGCCGCGTGGGCGGTGCTGCCGCTGGTGGCCTCCGGCCGGCAGGTCGGCTCCTGTCTGATCACCTTCGGCACCGAGCGGGTCTTCAGCCGGGAGGACCGCACCCTCTACTCCGCCTTCGCGGGCATCCTCGCGCAGTCCCTGGAACGGGCCCGGCTCTACGACACCCACCACCACCGGGCCACCGAGCTGCAGCGCGCGATGCTGCCGCGCACCCTGCCCCGGCTGCCCGGGATCGCCACCGCCGCCCGCTACCTGCCGAGCACCGAGGGCATGCAGATCGGCGGCGACTGGTACGACCTGCTGGAGCTGCCGGACGGCCGGATCGGTCTGGTGATCGGGGACGTCCAGGGCCACAACGCCGAGGCCACCGCCGTGATGGGCCAGCTGCGCAGCGGCCTGCGCGCCTACGCGACCGACGGGCACGACCCGGCCGCCACGCTGGCCCGCACCAGCCGGCTGCTCGCCGAGCTGGACACCGAGCTGTTCGCCACCTGCCTCTACCTGACCCTCGACCCGGCCGACGGCACCCTGCGGGCCGCCCGCGCCGGGCACCCGGCCCCGGTCCGGGTCTCCGAGGACGCCCGGGCGGTGGAGCTGGAACTGCCCGGCGGCCCGCCCCTGGGGGTGGCCCCGGACCGGCCGTACCCGCTGGTGGTGGAGCACCTGACGCCCGGCGAGACGCTGCTCGTCTACACCGACGGCCTGGTGGAGGACCGCGAGGAGGACTACGACGAATCGGTGCAGCGGATGCTCGGCGGGCTGGAGCTGTGGGCGCGCAACGCCGGTTCGGTGCGGCTGGAGCCCGGTCCGGCGTTGGAACGATTGGCCGATCTGCTGACCCTGAACGTCACCGAACGGCGTTCGCGTCCGGACGATGTCGCGTTGCTCCTGTTGCACAGGTTGTCCACTGTGCACTAGCGGGACCGGTGGTGCACCGATCGGAGGTCCACGGACCGTCCGATCGGGTCCGAAGCAGTACGGATTGGCGCGGTATTGACAGGATATAGGCGAGATCCGGTCACTTGGCGAGATCCGGTCACACCTTCGTAGGATCATCACCCTAGAATTCGCCGCGTGACGATGACTCAGTGGTGCGCAACGGCAACAGGCGTGCTCGCCGTCCTCGCCCTCGTGGTCGCCGCCCGCTACCGCGCGGTCGCCGCCGCCCAGCGCCGCCGGGCCGATGACCAGCAGCGCGAGATCGCCGCCCTCCGGGACCGGCTCACCGCCGAACTCTCCCGCCGCAGCGCCGAACTGGCCGCCGTCCAGCACGAACAGGAGCTCACCGCCTCGACCCAGCGGGCCTTCCTCAGCGTGGCCCGCCGGATCCTCGTGATGGCGCACGACCAGCAGGCCCTGCTGGACGAGATGGAGCGCACCCACGACGACCCGGCCCTGCTGGAGGGCCTGCTCAAGGCCGACCACGCCGCCGCCCAACAGGCCCGGCTCGCCCAGACGCTGGCCGTGCTCTGCGGTGCCCGGGCCGGGCGGCACTGGCCCGAGCCGGTCTCGCTGGAGGACGTCGTGCGCGGCGCCCAGTCGCGCATCCTGCCCTTCCAGCGGGTGATGATCCGCAGCCGGATCGAGACCGCGGTGATCGGCGCGGCCGCCGAGGCGCTGATCCACGCGGTGGCCGAGCTGCTGGACAACGCCACCCGCTACTCCCCGCCCAGCACCCAGGTGTTCGTCACCCTGATGCCCGTGCACAACGGCGCCGTGATCGAGATCGACGACGGCGGCGTCGGCATGCCCGAGCAGGCGGTGGAGAAGGCCTCCGCCGCCCTCGCCGGCGGCTCCACGGTGGAGATCTCCCGCCTCGGCGAGGTGCCGCAGCTCGGCCTGGCGGCCGTCGGCCGGCTCGCCGAGCAGTACGGGTTCCGGGTCACCCTCAGCTCCGCGCCCTCGCCGTACGGCGGGGTGCGGGTCGTGGTCCTGCTGCCGAACGCGCTGCTCACCGAACCGCTGCCGCCGACCGTGCCGGGCCTCGGCGTGGAGGACGCGGTGTTCGGCGGCGGCCCGCGCCGCGGCGGCCCGCCGCCGGCCGGGACGGGCCGGGGCACCGGGTACGGAGCGGCGCGGCCCGGCCAGGGCGCGGCGAGCCCGTACGACCCGGCCCAGGCGTCCGGCTACCCGCCGGTCTACCCCTCGCCCTCCGGCTACCCGCCGGCCGCCGCCCCGCCCGCCGCTTCCGCTCCGTTCACCCCGCCCGCCCCGCCCGCCGCGGGCCCGGCGGGCGGCCCTGCGGCGGGC
>NZ_JBHVIV010000095.1:0-31133 GCF_042799475.1 Kitasatospora sp. NPDC057692
GACACCCCGGGGGGGGGCCGGGCCGCGGGCCGCGCCCGCCTCGGGCGTCCCCGCCCCCTCCGCACTCCCGTACGGAGGGGGCGTCGGCGTCAGCGCTGCGCGGCGGCCCGGTCGGCGGCCTGCGCCTTCAGCGCCCGCTCCACACCGGCCCGCGCCTCGACGACCTGGCGCCGCAGCGCCGGCGCCGGGTCGGCGGAGGCCAGCCACGCGTCGGTGGCGTCCAGCGTGGCCTGCTCGACCAGCAGCGACGGGTACAGGCCGACGATGATCTGCTGCGAGATCTCGTGGCTGCGGGTCTCCCAGACGCCCTTCACCGCGGCGAAGTACTTCGCCGCGTACGGCGCGACCAGCGCGCGCTGGTCGGCCTGCTGGAAGCCGCCGATCACCGAGGCCTGCACGTAGTTGGTCAGCTCGTCCGACTCCACCACGGACGCCCAGGCCGCGGCCTTGGCCTCGGCGGTGGGCCGGGCCGCCCGGCAGCTGGCCGCGTGCTCCTGGCCGGCCGCGGTGTTGTCGCGGGCCAGCTCGGCCGCGATCCCGGCCTCGTCGGCCCGGCCGGTGGCGGCGAGCCGGTTCAGCAGGGTCCAGCGCAGCTCGGTGTCCACGGCCAGGCCGGGGATCTCGGCGGTGCCGTCCAGCAGCCCGGCGAGCAGGCCGAGCTGACCGTCGGTCCGGGCGACGCCGGACAGCGTCCGTGCCCAGGCCAGCTGGTGGTCGCTGCCGGGCTCGGCGGCGCGCAGCGCCTCCTCGGCGGCCTCGGCCCAGCGGGCCAGGCCCTCCTCGCGCCAGGCCGGGTCGGCGTAGGCGTCCAGCGCCAGCTTGACCTGGCGGTGCACCGACTGGACCACGCCGATGTCGCTCTCGCGCGGCAGGCCGGAGAGAGCGAGCGTCAGGTAGTCGCGGGCGGCCAGCTCGCCGTCGCGGGTCATGTCCCAGGCCGAGGCCCAGCACAGCGCGCGCGGCAGCGCGTCGGTGAAGCCGCCGAGGTGCTCGGTGACCACGGCCAGCGAGTCCTCGTCCAGCCGGACCTTGGCGTAGGACAGGTCGTCGTCGTTCAGCAGGATCACGGCCGGGCGGTGCCGGCCGACCAGCTGCGGCACCTCGGTGCGCGGGCCGTCGACGTCCAGCTCGATCCGGTCGGTGCGCACCAGCGCGCCGTCGGTCAGCTCGTACAGGCCGACGGCGATCCGGTGCGGGCGCAGCACGGCCTCGCCCTTGGCGCCGGCCGGGAGCGCCGGGGCCTCCTGGAGCACGGCGAAGGACTCGATGTCGCCGTCGCCGTTCAGGGTGAGCGCGGGCCGCAGCACGTTGATGCCGGCGGTCTCCAGCCAGGCGGCGGACCAGGCCTTGAGGTCGCGGCCGCTGGCCTCCTCCAGCGCGCCGAGCAGGTCGCCGAGCCGGGTGTTGCCCCAGGCGTGGCGCTTGAAGTAGGCGCGCACGCCCTCGAAGAAGGCGTCCTGGCCGACGTAGGCCACCAGCTGCTTGAGCACCGAGGCGCCCTTGGCGTAGGTGATGCCGTCGAAGTTGACCTGGACGTCCTCCAGGTCGTTGATGTCGGCCATGATCGGGTGGGTGGACGGCAGCTGGTCCTGCCGGTACGCCCAGGTCTTCATCTGGTTGGCGAAGGTGGTCCAGGAGTTCGGCCACCGCGAGTCGGGCGCCTCGGCCTGGCAGACCGCCTCGGCGTAGGTGGCGAACGACTCGTTCAGCCAGAGGTCGTTCCACCACTCCATGGTGACGAGGTTGCCGAACCACATGTGGGCCAGCTCGTGCAGGATCGTCGCGGCGCGGGCCTCGTACGCGGCGTCGGTCACCTTGGACCGGAACACGTACTGGTCGCGCAGGGTGACGGCGCCCGCGTTCTCCATCGCGCCGGCGTTGAACTCCGGCACGAACAGCTGGTCGTACTTGGGGAACGGGTAGGGGAAGTCGAACTTCTCCTGGAAGTAGTCGAAGCCCTGCTTGGTGACCTCGAAGATCGCCTCGGCGTCCAGGAACTCGCGCAGCGAGGGACGGCAGTAGATGCCCAGCGGCACCTTCTGCTCGCCGTTCTCGTAGGCGTCGAAGACCCCGACGTAGGGGCCCGCGATGAGCGCGGTGATGTACGAGGAGATCCGGCCGGTCGGGGCGAAGCGCCAGACCCGGGTGTCGCCCTCGCCCTGCGGCTCGGGGGTGGGCGAGTTGGAGACCACGCTCCAGCCGGCCGGCGCGGTCACGGTGAAGGTGAACGCGGCCTTGAGGTCGGGCTGCTCGAAGTTCGCGAACACCCGGCGGGCGTCCGGCACCTCGAACTGGGTGTAGAGGTAGGTCTCGCCGTCGACCGGGTCGACGAACCGGTGCAGGCCCTCGCCGGTGTTGGTGTAGGCGCAGTTGGCGACGACGCGCAGCTCGTTCTCGGCGGCGAGGCCCGGCAGCGCGATCCGGCTGTCGGCGAAGCCGGCGGTGTCGAGCCGCTCGCCGTTGAGGACGATCTCCTCGACGCTCGGGGCGACCAGGTCGATGAAGCTGGCCGCGCCCGGGGTGGTGGCGGTGAACCGGACCACGGTGGTGGACCGGAACGTGCCCCCCTCTCGGGCCGAGCTCAGGTCGAGCTCGATGTCGTACGCGTCCACGTGCAGGAGGTCGGCCCGGGTGCGGGCCTCCTCGCGGGTCAGGTTGGTGCCGGGCACTCGCAGGACTCCTTCGTCGGGCTGATGTCTGGCATCCTGCCATGCCCGCCCGCCCGGTCCGCCGGAATGTGCCCGGATACGGGACGGGCGGGACGGCAGGGGCCTGGGACGTGTACGTCCCCGTCGGCCCCGACCGCCCCGCCCGCCCGCGGTGCCGTTACTTCTTGACGTACTTGAACACGGGGGAGTCGAAGCTGCCGCGGGAGAACCCGTACAGCGACCCGTCCGAGTTCATGACGAACTCGTTGGTGCTCATGCCGATGTTGAAGGAGGAGCTCTTGCCGACGGTGAGGTTGCCGAGCTCGCTCACCGCGCCGTCGGCGGGGGCGAGCGTCACCAGCTTGGCGTCGTTGCCGTAGCCCATGTCCAGGATCGCCCGGACCTTGCCCTCCTTGTCGGTGGCGGAGACCAGCCGCAGGCCGTCCTTGGCCTTGCCGTCGGTCGACCAGAGCCGCTTGCCGGTGTTCAGGTCGTACGCGTTGATCGCCGGCTTGCTGGGGTTGGTCTGCACGTACAGGGTGGTGCCGCTGACCACGCTCTGGGTGAAGGCGTCGGCCAGGCCGCTGAGCCGCAGGGTGTCGTAGCCGGGCTCCTTGACGGGCATCTGGGTGCCCGGCTTGTTGGTCTTGTCGAACGGCAGCACGTAGTCGCCGTTCGCGCCGCTGGACATCGACAGCACGAGCGGCTGGTCGGAGAGGACCTTGTCGACCCGCTCGATGCTGCCGGTCAGGGTGATCGGCGCGGGCGAGGCGACCTTGCCGGTCTCCGTCTCGACGATCACCAACTGCGACTTGACGGTGGTGTTGAGGCCGTAGCAGCGGTCGGTGACCACGATCTGCGCGCCGGCGGCGGTGCCGTAGACGCTGCAGTCCTTCTCGCGCGGCTGGAAGGCCCAGACCGCGGAGCCGTCGGCGACGTTCACCGCGGCGGCGGTGTTGGCGCCGATGCCGACGACCTTGTCGGTGATGCTCAGGCTGGGGGAGGACATCCGGCTCTGCCCGACCTTGACCGTCCACGACAGCTTGCCCGTGGTGAGGTCGACGGCGGCGATGGTGGAGCAGTCGCTGTCGCCGGTGTTCAGCGAGACCGCGGCGACGTGATTGGAGTTGGCGCTGTACGAGGCGGTGCAGAACTCCTTGGCGCCGGCCGGCACCGGGATGCTCCAGGCCTCCTTGCCGTCGGCGGTGTTGACGGCGCGGATGCCGGTGGTGTCGGCGCGAACCGCGACCTTCTCGGCGCCCCAGATGGCGAGCAGCCGGGTGGTGCCGCTGACCGAGCTGGCCGGCTTGTCGGCCGCCCAGGCCAGGTTGTAGGCGCCGGCCTTGCCGCCGCCCCCGCCGCCGCCGGTGGTGCCACCGGTGGACGGCGACGGGCTGGTGCTGCCGCCGGTGTCCGGCGAGGGCTCGCCGGTGACCGCACCGGTGGTGCCTCCGGAGGCGGCCGGCGGGTCGTCCTTCTTCTTGTTGTCGTCGGTGAACAGCACGACCAGGCCGGCGACGATGGCGATCGCCAGCACACCGCCGATGACGCCGCCCCAGACCATCACGGGGTTGCGCTGCTTGGGCGGGGCGGGCACCGGGGCGCCGGGGTAGCCGTAGCCGCCCTGCTGCGGGTAGCCGTACCCGCCGGCGCCGCCGTCGGCGGGTGGCGGGGCGGCGTAGCCGTACGGCGGCTGGCCGGCGGCGGGGGCCCCGAACTGCGGCTGGCCGGGGGCCGGGTCGTACGGGCCGACCGGCGCGGCCGGCGCCGGACCCTGCGCGGGGAAGGCGGGGGCGGTGGGCGGGTAGGCGTACCCGCCCGGTGCCGCGGCGGGCGGGGCCGGCGGTGCGGCGGGCGGCGCGGCCGGAGCCGGCGGCGCGGCCTGGCCGGGGACCGCCGCCCCGTCGAGCTGTGTCTGCTGGTCCGCCACGGCCGCCGGGTCGACGCCGCCCGGCTTGCGTCCGAGCGAGACGCCCCGGTTGTCCGGACCGCCGCCGGGAGCTTCGCCAGCTCCCGCCATCGGGTGATCCCCTGCCATCTGATGCCCCGTCATGTCTGGAAGCGTCCCGGGCTCGGTGCACATCCGTGACCGGCGGGACGGGTGAGATTGGGCACCATCGTACGGGGGGTCGGTTTTCGGACGGGCGGCGGAACCCCGCCCCCCGGCCGTCCCCGCGCCGACCTGGGCCGGTGTCACCCCCCGCACACCCCCTCCGACCTGGCCCGCAACCCCGGACGCACCCGTTGGGGCACCCGGTGCCACGCACCGTCCCTTCGCCTTCCCTCCCCCGTGCCTTCACCTTCCGCCAGGCCCTAGGCTTCAGGACTTGAAAGGGGACGCCCGGCGGAGGGGTCCCCGCGCCCTTGGGAGGGTGGATCATGTCGACGGACACTCCGGGCTCGCAGTCCTCGCTGCACCGGGCCAACCTGGAGCGGGTGCTCCGGGCGGTGCGGATGGCCGGCTCGCTGACCCAGGCCGAGATCGCCCGCGGTACCGGCCTCTCGGCGGCCACCGTGTCCAACATCGTCCGGGAACTGAAGGAGAGCGGCACCGTCGTGGTGGCCGACACCTCCGCCGGCGGCCGGCGCGCCCGCAGCGTCTCGCTCAGCGGGGACGCGGGCATCGTGGTGGGGATCGATTTCGGCCACACCCATCTGAGGGTCGCCGTCGGCAACCTCGCCCACCGGGTGCTCGCCGAGGAGAGCGCCCCGATGGACGTCGACGTCTCCGCCGCCCAGGGCTTCGAGCGGGCCGAGGCGCTGGTCGAGCGGCTGCTCGCGGAGGCCGGCTTCCGCTCCGACAAGGTGATCGGCGTGGGCCTCGGCGTCCCCGGCCCGATCGACGTGGAGACCGGCGCGCTGGGCTCCACCGCGATCCTGCCGGGCTGGACCGGCATCGCCCCCGGCCGTGAGCTGGCCGAGCGGCTCGGCCTGCCGGTGCACGTCGACAACGACGCCAACCTCGGCGCGCTCGGCGAGCTGGTCTGGGGCGCCGGCCGGGGCCTGAGCGACCTCGCCTACATCAAGGTGGCCAGCGGCGTCGGCGCCGGCCTGGTGGTCAACGGGCAGATCTACCGGGGGCCGGGCGGCACCGCGGGCGAGATCGGCCACATCACCCTGGACGAGGCCGGACCGGTCTGCCGCTGCGGCAACCGGGGCTGCCTGGAGACCTTCGTCGGCTCCCGCTACCTCCTGAACCTGCTCACCCCCACCCTCGGCACCGGGCTCACCCTGCCCCGGGTGGTGGAGCTGGCCCGGGAGGGCGACCTCGGCTGCCGCCGGGTGATCGCCGACGCCGGCCGGCAGATCGGCACCGGCGTGGCCACCCTGTGCAACCTGCTCAACCCGCGCCGGGTGATCCTCGGCGGCGACCTCGCCGACGCCGGCGAGCTGGTGCTCGCGCCGATCCGCGACTCGGTGGCCCGCTACGCGATCCCCAGCGCCGCCCGCCAGCTGTCGGTGGTGCCGGGCACCCTGGGCGGCCGCGCCGAGGTCCTGGGCGCGCTCGCGCTGGTGATGAGCGAGGCGGGCGACTCCAGCGCCCTCGCGGTCACCCGGCCCTGACGGCCGCCGCGCGCTCCCGGCCGCCGCCGGTCCGCCCGGCGGCCGGGCCCACCGACACGCCGGTTTTCCTCGTTCACTCGAAAGAGTGACCGCCGAGGTGACTGGCGCGTACCGGCCGTCGGTACCGGACGCCCCGCCCGGTGTTCGGTAGGCGGACATTAGACTCGACCGGTCGACACCGGGCAGCGACGCCCGTCGGGCCCCCGCGGTCCGCGAACACTGAACGAGGAGGAACGGGTGGCCCTGCTGACCCGCATTCGGGGACCGCGCGATCTCGACCGGCTCACGCCCGGACAGCTGGCCGCCCTGGCCCAGGAGATCCGGACCTTCCTGGTGACCGAGGTCTCCAAGACGGGCGGCCACCTCGGCCCGAACCTCGGCGTGGTGGAGCTCACCATCGCGCTGCACAAGGTCTTCGACTCCCCGCGCGACCGGATCCTCTTCGACACCGGCCACCAGAGCTACGTCCACAAGCTGCTCACCGGCCGCCAGGACTTCTCCCGGCTGCGGGCCAAGGACGGCCTGTCCGGCTACCCGTCGCGCGCCGAGTCCGAGCACGACGTGATCGAGAACTCGCACGCCTCCACCGTGCTCTCCTACGCGGACGGGCTGGCCAAGGCCAACCAACTGCTCGGGAAGAACGACCCCGTGGTGGCGGTGATCGGCGACGGCGCGCTGACCGGCGGCATGGCCTGGGAGGCGCTCAACAACATCGCCGACGCCAAGGACCGCCCGGTCGTCATCGTCGTCAACGACAACGAGCGCTCCTACTCGCCCACCATCGGCGGCATGGCCAACCACCTCGCCACCCTGCGCACCACCCAGGGCTACGAGCGCTTCCTGTCCTGGGGCAAGGACGCGCTGCAGCGCACCCCGGTGGTCGGCCAGCAGCTCTTCGGGACCCTGCACGGCGCCAAGAAGGGCCTGAAGGACTTCATCGCCCCGCAGGGCATGTTCGAGGACCTCGGCCTCAAGTACATCGGCCCGATCGACGGCCACGACCTCACCGCCCTGGAGTCCGCGCTCACCAAGGCGCGCGGCTTCGGCGGCCCGGTGATCGTGCACTGCCTCACCGAGAAGGGCCGCGGCTACCACGCCGCCGAGAACAACGACGAGGACCGCTTCCACGCGGTCGGCAAGATCCACCCGGAGACCGGCCTGCCGGTCAAGAACGCCGGCGGCCGGAGCTGGACCTCGGTCTTCGCCGAGGAGATGGTCGCGCTCGGCCACGAGCGCGAGGACATCGTCGGCATCACCGCCGCGATGCTCCACCCGGTCGGCCTGGCGCCGTTCGCCGAGGCCTTCCCGGACCGCATCTTCGACGTCGGCATCGCCGAGCAGCACGCCGTCACCAGCGCCGCCGGCCTGGCCACCAACGGCCTGCACCCGGTCTTCGCGGTCTACGCGACCTTCCTCAACCGGGCCTTCGACCAGGTCCTGATGGACGTCGCCCTGCACAAGCTGGGCGTCACCTTCGCGCTGGACCGCTCCGGCGTCACCGGCGACGACGGCGCCTCGCACAACGGCATGTGGGACATGTCGATCCTCCAGGTCGTCCCCGGCCTGCGGCTCGCCGCCCCGCGCGACGCCGACCAGCTCCGCGCCCAGCTGCGCGAGGCCGTCGAGGTCAAGGACGCCCCGACCGTGGTCCGCTACTCCAAGGGCACCGTCGGCCCGGCCGTCCCCGCGGTCGGCACGGTCGGCGGCATGGACCTGCTGCGCGTGAACCCCGACGCCGAGGAGGGCCGCCGGGCCGATGTGCTGATCGTCTCGGTCGGCACGCTCGCCCCGATGTGTCTGGAGGTGGCCGACCTGCTGGCCGCCCAGGGCGTCACCGCCACCGTGGTGGACCCGCGCTGGGTCAAGCCGGTCGACCCGGCGCTGCCCGGCCTGGCCGCCGAGCACCGGGTGGTCGTCACGGTCGAGGACAACGGCCGGGTCGGCGGCGTCGGCGCGGCCGTCGCCCAGGCGCTGCGCGACGCGGACGTGGACCTGCCGCTGCGCGACTTCGGCATCCCGCAGGAGTTCCTGGACCACGCCTCGCGGCCCGAGATCCTCGCCGAGATCGGCCTCACCGCCCCGGACATCGCCCGCCGGGTGACCGCCCTGGTCTCCCGTCTCGACGTGGCCGTGGAGGCCTGAGGGCCGCCGCCCGCCGCTCCGGACCCGGGCCGTGTGTGACAGCTCTGTACCAGTCGCACCGGCCTGGGGCCGATAATCGCACCAAAGGCGGGACCGGCGCTGCCCGAGCCGAATCCGCCGGGTAGGTTGTCATCCGTGCCGACCCCCACCCGATCCCGTCTGACCGCGCTCGCCGAGCGCCTGCCCCTGGGGGTACCCCCGGCCGACGGCTGGGAGCGCGTGAAGACCGGCTACTGGACCCGGTTGGTACCGCTGCTGGCCCTGGTCGCCCTGCTCACCCACCTGCCGTCCTTCGTCCGCCCGGTCTGGAGCCCCGACGAGGGCTTCCTGGCCACCCAGGCCCGGATGCTCGCCGACGGGGGCGTCCTCTACGACACCGTGGTGGACCGCAAGCCGCCGCTGCTGCCCTGGCTCTACCAGGCCTGCTTCGCCGTCTTCGGCTCCGCCTCGCTCTGGCCGCTGCGCACCCTGGCGGTGGCCGCCCACCTGGTCACCGCGATCCTGCTGGCCTCGATCGCCCGCGGCCGCTGGGGCGACCGGGCCGGCGTCGGCGCGGGGCTGCTCTACCTGCTGGTCTCCATCGGGCTCTCCCCGGAGGACACCCAGGCGGCGACCTTCGAGGTCTTCATGCTGCCCGCCATGGTGGCGGCCTTCCGCTACGCCGAGCGCCGCCGCTGGCTGGCCGCCGGCATCGCGGTGGCGCTCTGCTCGCTGACCAAGCAGACCGGCGGCGCGGTGCTGCTGCCGGTGCTCTGGATGCTCTACCAGGACGCCCGCCGGCGCGGTGTCCGCTGGATCCCCGCCCTGCTCAAGATCGGCTTCGGCTTCACCCTGCCGATAGCGCTGGTCGCGGTGATCCTCACCAAACCCAAGGGCTTCCTGTTCTGGGTGGTGACCGGCAGCGGCGACTACGCGACCGTCGGCGGAGCCTGGCTGCAGATGCTCGGCCGGGCGCTCGGCAACTCGGCGATCCTGATCGGCGCCGGCCTGGGCTTCCTGCTGCCGGTGGGCCGCCGGCTCTGGCTGAAGCACCGGCACCGCCCGCTGCCGGTGGCCGGCGAGGAGCACGGCTCCACCACCGACCTGTGGATGTGGCTGCTCTCCTCGGTGGTCGCGGTCAGCATGGGCTTCCACTTCTTCGGCCACTACTACCTCCAGCTGATGCCGCCGCTGGTGCTGCTGGGCACCGGGGCGATCGCCACCTCGGCCGTCCGCTGGAAGCCCGTGCTGGCGTACACCACGGCCGCCGCCACCCTCTTCTGGGGCTTGGCGCTGGCCTGGCCGGGGGAGCGGCTGGACCGCACCACCGAGGTCGCCACCGCGGTCGCCGCGCAGACCACCCCCAAGGACACCGTGCTGGTCTGGGGCATGCACCCGGAGCTGTACTGGCTCGCCGACCGCAAGCCCGCCACCCGGTACCTCACCGCGGGCTTCCTGACCAACTACAGCGGCGGCAAGGACGGCAGCCCCAACGTCGGCGAGCAGTTCTCGATGGCCAACGCCTGGCAGACCTTCGACCAGGAGATCGCCAAGAGCCTGCCCGAGGTCGTCGTCGACGACTCCGGCCTCGCGCCCTACCAGCCCGGCATGATCCCGAAGATCGAGAACCTGCTGGAGACCCACTACGAGATGGTCGGCGTCTTCGCCGACACCGTCGTCTACCGCCTCAAGCGCTGAGACGGCCCCTCGGGGCGCGCGCACCCAACGGGAAGGGCCCCGGTGACCGATCGGTCACCGGGGCCCTTCCGCGGTCCTGCTAGGCGGGCACCGAGGCCACGCCCGGGGCGAGGAAGCGCTTGCCGTTCACCCGCTCCGAGACGCCCTCGCGGTCCAGGTACGGGGTGATCCCGCCCAGGTGGAAGGGCCAGCCGGCGCCGGTGATCATGCAGAGGTCGATGTCCTGCGCCTCGGCGACGACACCCTCCTCCAGCATCAGGCCGATCTCCTGGGCGACGGCCTCCAGGGAGCGGGCCAGGACCTGCTCCTCGGTCAGCACGGTGTCGCCGAAGGAGAGCAGCTCCAGCACCTCGGGGTCGAGGACCTGCTTGCCGTCCACCCAGGTGTAGAAGCCGCGCTTGCCGGCCTTGACGACCCTGCCGAGGTTCTCGGAGACGGTGAACCGCTCCGGGAACGCGCCGTGCAGGGTCTCCGAGACGTGCAGGGCGATGGCCGGGCCGACCAGCTCCAGCAGCACGATCGGGGACATCGGCAGCCCGAGCGGCTCGACGCCCTTCTCGACGGTGGCGATCGGGGTGCCCTCGTCGATGATGTTCTGGATCTCGCCCATGAAGCGGGTCAGGATCCGGTTGACCACGAACGCCGGGGCGTCCTTGACCAGCACCGAGGTCTTCCGCAGCTTCTTCGAGACGCCGAAGGCGGTGGCCAGCGAGGCGTCGTCGGTCTTCTCGCCGCGGACGATCTCCAGCAGCGGGAGGATCGCGACCGGGTTGAAGAAGTGGAAGCCGACGACCCGCTCGGGGTGCTTCAGCTTCGAGGCCATCTCGGTGACCGAGAGCGAGGAGGTGTTGGTCGCCAGCACGCAGGTCGGCGAGACCACGTTCTCCAGGTCCGCGAAGACGGTCTGCTTGACGCCCATCTCCTCGAACACGGCCTCGATCACGAAGTCGGCGTCGCCGAAGGCCGCGGCCTTGTCGAGCGAGCCGGAGACCAGGCCCTTGAGGCGGTTGGACTTGTCCTTGCCGATCCGGCCCTTCTCCAGCAGCTTGTCGATCTCGGCGTGGACGTAGCCGACGCCCTTGTCGACGCGCTCCTGGTCGATGTCGGTGAGGACCACCGGCACCTCCAGCCGGCGGGCGAACAGCAGCGCCAGCTGCGAGGCCATCAGACCGGCGCCGACGACGCCGACCTTGGTGACCGGGCGGGCCAGCGACTTGTCCGGCGCGCCGACCGGGCGCTTGGCCCGGCGCTGCACCAGGTTGAAGGCGTAGATGCCGCTGCGCAGCTCGCCGCCCATGATGAGGTCGGCCAGGGCCGCGTCCTCGGCGTCGAAGCCGGCCTGCAGGTCCGCGCTGTTGAGCGTCGCGGTCTTGACCTGGGCGATGATGTCCAGCGCCCGGTACGCGGCCGGGGCCGCCCCGTGCACCTTGGCGTCGGCGACCAGCCGGCCCCAGGCGACGGCGTCGTCCCAGGCCTTGCCGCGGTCGATCGCCTCGCGCTCGACGACCAGGTCGCCCTTGAGGACGCGGGCCGCCCAGAACAGCGACTGCTCCAGGAAGTCGGCCGGCTCGAAGATCGCGTCGGCGATCCCCAGCTCGAACACGTCCTTGCCCTTGAGCTGCTTGTTCTGCGCCATCGAGTTCTCGATGATGACCTTGACGGCCTTCGCCGGACCGATCAGGTTCGGCAGGATGCTGCAGCCGCCCCAGCCGGGGACGAGGCCCAGGAAGACCTCGGGCAGCGAGAAGGCCGGGACGCCAGCCGACACCGTGCGGTAGTCGCAGTGCAGGCCGACCTCGACGCCGCCGCCCATCGCCGCGCCGTTGTAGAACGCGAAGGTCGGGACGGGCAGTGCGGCGATCCGCTTGAAGACCTCGTGGCCGCCCTTGCCGATGGCCAGCGCGTCCGCGTGCTCCCGGAGCAGCTCGACGCCCTTGAGGTCGGCGCCGACCGCGAAGATGAACGGCTTGCCGGTGATCGCGGCACCGACGATGGCGCCCTCGGCGGCCTCCGCCTCGACCTGGTCCAGGGCCTCGTTCAGCTTGAGCAGCGAGCCCGGGCCGAAGGTGGTCGGCTTGGTGTGGTCGAAGCCGTTGTCCAGGGTGATCAGGGCCAGCCGGCCGGCCTGCAGCGGCAGGTCCAGGTGGCGCACGTGCGCGGTGGTGACGACCTCTCCGGGGAAGAGCTCGGCGCCGCGGGTCAGCAGCTCGGTCGTGGTGCTCATGCTCACTTACCACCCTCGAAGTGCGGGTTCTCCCAGATGACGGTGGCGCCCATGCCGAAGCCGATGCACATCGTCGTCAGGCCGTAGCGGACGTCCGGGCGCTGCTCGAAGCGGCGGGCCAGCTGGTTCATCAGCCGCACGCCGGAGGAGGCCAGCGGGTGGCCGAAGGCGATCGCGCCGCCGTACGGGTTGACCCGCTCGTCGTCGTCCGCGATGCCGTAGTGGTCCAGGAACGCCAGCACCTGGACGGCGAAGGCCTCGTTGACCTCGAACGCGCCGATGTCGTCGATGGTCAGACCGGCCTTGGCCAGTGCCTTCTCGGTGGCCGGCACCGGGCCGATGCCCATCACCTCGGGCTCGACGCCGACGAAGGCGTACGAGACCAGGCGCATCCGGACCGGCAGGCCCAGCTCCTCGGCCACGTCCTCGGCGGCCAGCAGCGAGGCGGTGGCGCCGTCGTTGAGGCCGGCCGAGTTGCCCGCGGTGATGTTGCCGTGCGGGCGGAACGGGGTCTTGAGCCCCGCCAGGTTCTCCATCGTGGTGCCCGGGCGCATCGGCTCGTCCACGGTGGCCAGGCCCCAGCCGGTCTCGCCGACCTCGGGGTTGGTGTTGCGGACCGAGATCGGCACCAGGTCGGGCTGGATGTCGCCGTTGGCGTACGCCTTGGCGGCCTTCTCCTGCGAGCGCACGGCGTAGGCGTCGCAGCGCTCCTTGGTCAGGTGCGGGAACCGGTCGTGCAGGTTCTCCGCGGTCATGCCCATGAACAGGGCGGACTCGTCGACGAGCTTCTCGGAGACGAAGCGCGGGTTCGGGTCGACGCCCTCGCCCATCGGGTGGCGGCCCATGTGCTCGACGCCGCCGGCCACGACCACGTCGTACGCGCCGAAGGCGATGCCGCCGGCGGTGGTGGTCACGGCGGTCAGCGCGCCGGCGCACATGCGGTCGATCGCGTAGCCGGGGACGGACTTCGGCAGGCCGGACAGCAGCGCGGCGGTGCGGCCGATGGTCAGACCCTGGTCACCGATCTGCGTCGTGGCCGCGATGGCGACCTCGTCGATGCGCTCGACGGGCAGGTTCGGGTTCCGGCGCACGAGCTCCCGGATGCACTTGACGACCAGGTCGTCGGCGCGCGTCTCGTGGTAGATGCCCTTCGGGCCGGCCTTGCCGAACGGGGTGCGGACGCCATCGACGAAGACGACGTCCCTCGCGGTACGAGGCACGGGGGCTCTCCTCCCAGGGACCAACGGTTCAGGTGGGCAGGCTGCCGCTCACCCTCCCACGGGGGGAGACGGGCGGCGCCGCCTGTCGGCCATGCTACCCGTCGGTAACCTTCCTGCCCAGGCCCGGACGCCGCATCACCCGGTGTGTCCCCCGCCACTGTGATTCGCCCGCTCGCTTTCGGGCGGGTCTCGGGGCGGGGACTCGCCCGCCCGCCGTCCGCACGGGCCTCGGGTGCGGGCGCGGGCACGACGAAGGGGACGCCGCCCTCCCCGGGCGACATCCCCTTCTCCGCTCGTCCGCCGCTCAGCCCTGCTGCGCCGCCGTGGCCGCCGCCTTGGCGAAGGCGTCCGCCAGTACGGGGGCGACCTGGTCGACCTGCCACTGACGGGCGCCCAGCCGTCGCAGCGCCGCGGCCACGTTCGCGGCGGAGGCGTCGGCCGGCGGCTCCCAGGACACCCGGCGGACCAGGTCCGGGGTGATCAGGTTCTCGGCGGGCAGGTGGTGCTGCTCGGCCAGCTCGCTGACCGCGGCGCGCGCTCCGCTCAGCCGGGCGGCGGCGACCGGGTCCTTCTCGGCCCAGGCGCGCGGCGGCGGCGGGCCGTCGTGCGGCGCGGCGGCCGGCGGCAGCTGGTTCTCCGGCACCTCCCGCCCGCGCTGGACGGCGGCCAGCCACTGCTCCAGCTGGCGCCGGTGCACCCGCGGCCCGAAGCCCTGGACGGCCTGCAGCGCGGCGATGTTCAGCGGCATGGCCAGCGCGGCGTTGACGATCGCGGCGTCCGACAGGACCCGGCCGGGCGAGACGTCCCGCTCCTGCGCCGTCCGGTCGCGGGCCTGCCACAGCTCGCGCACCACGGCCAGCTGGCGGCGCCGGCGCACCTTGTGCAGCTGCGAGGTGCGGCGCCAGGGGTCGGTCCGCGGGGCCGGGCGGGGGGCGGCGGCGATCGCGGCGAACTCCTCCAGGGCCCAGCCGAGCTTGCCCTGGGCGTCCAGCTCCCGTTCGAGTGCGTCGCGCAGCTCGACCAGCACCTCGACGTCCAGAGCGGCGTAGCGCAGCCACGGCTCGGGCAGCGGGCGGGTGGACCAGTCGACCGCGGAGTGCTCCTTGGCCAGGCTCAGCCCGAGCACGCTCTCGGTCATCGGTCCGAGGCCGACCCGGGCGAAGCCGGCGATCCGGCCGGCCAGCTCGGTGTCGAACAGGCGCTGGGGTCTCATGCCCACCTCGGCCAGACAGGGCAGGTCCTGGGTGGCGGCGTGCACCACCCATTCGGTGTCCGCGAGGGCCGCGCCCAGCGGGCCGAGGTCGGGGCAGGCGATCGGGTCGATCAGCGCGGTACCGGCGCCCGCGCGGCGCAGCTGGATGAGGTACGCCCGCTGGCCGTAGCGGTAGCCGGAGGCCCGCTCGGCATCGACGGCGACCGGTCCGGTTCCCGCCGCGAAGGCGGCGACGGTGGCGGCCAGCGCCCGCTCGTCCGCCACGACCGGAGGGATCCCCTCCTTCGGTTCGAGGAGCGGGACCGGGGCTGCTTCTTCTGGGATGGCTGCTACGGCGTCGGTCACTCCCCAAGGGTACGACGGACCCCGCGACCGGGAGTGTTGTCGGACTGGTCAGACCGATGCGGGAGGCGCCGCGGCACCGCCCGGCGGAGTGCCGGGGTGCTCCCCAGCATGCTGCGGCGGCCCCGGAGGAAACGTTCCTCCAGGGCCGCCGCAGCGGTGGCCGTCTCAGTGGATGATGCCGGTGCGCAGCGCGACCGCGACCATCCCGGCGCGGTCGCCGGTGCCGAGCTTGCGGGCGATCCGGGCGAGGTGGCTCTTCACGGTCAGCGCCGAGAGGCCCATCGCCACGCCGATCGCCTTGTTCGACTGGCCCTCGGCCACCAGCCGCAGCACCTCCACCTCGCGCCCGGAGAGCTCGCGGTAGGCGGCCTGCTGCGCGCCCGGCGCACCGTGCGCCCCGGGAGCGCCCGGCGCCCCGTGCGCGCCCGGCATGCCCGGCATTCCGGGCCGGCGCATCCGCCCGGCCAGTCCGGCGGCGCCGAGCGGCAGGCCGGGGCGGCCCGGCATGGCCACGTTGGTGCGGGTGCCGGTGACGACGTAGCCCTTGACCCCGCCGGCCAGCGCGCTGCGCACGGCGCCGATGTCGTCGGCGGCGGAGAGCGCCAGCCCGTTGGGCCAGCCGGCGGCGCGGGTCTCGGCGAGGATGGTGAGTCCGGAGCCGTCGGGGAGGTGCACGTCGGCGACGCAGATGTCGCGCGGGGTGGAGACCCTGGGGCGGGCCTCTGCGATCGAGGACACCTCGATCACGTCCCGGACGCCGAGCGCCCAGAGGTGACGGGTGACGGTGTTTCGGACGCGGGGATCGGCGATGACCACCATGGCGGTGGGCTTGGTCGGGCGGTAGGCGACCACGTTTGCGGGGTGCTCAAGAAGGACCGACACCAGGCCTCCTGCGGGAGTGGCGGACGGAACCCCGAGGGGGCGGTCGGAGTGTTCCGCGTTCGGAAAGGGTCACAGTCTGCTTCGGCAGCATCCGTGCCCGGCTTTAGCGAAAGATCACGATCTAGTGAGTCACAATACGGACAAATCGCGCAGATGACTGATGCGACATGCGTGGAATTCGCACAAAATCGATCAGATCACGCGCAAACCGGTCAGTTCCGAGCGCTTTGTTGACGGAGAGCCGCACTGAAGTCACACTCTGTCAGCCTTGGGGGTGGCGGCGCGTCCACCGGTGACGCCCCGGCGAGCGCCACTCCTCAGTGCGAACGGGGGCGTCGCCGCGCGGGCATCGGGACCACTCCACCGAGTGACGTGACGTCCGCGGGGGAGTGCGGGGCCGGGGCGACGGGCGGCAGGCCCGCGCTGATGCAGAGCAGGTCCCCCCAGGCCGCCAGGTGCCGCTCGAAGCGGCCGTCGGCCGGCGTCCAGGACGCCCGGATCTCGATCTCGGTGCTCGACGCCCGGTCCGCCAGCCCGCCGAAGTACTGCGAGGCGGACAGCGACACCGTGCCGGACGGCTCCGCGTACCCGGCGCCGTGCGCCTGCAGCGCGTCCAGCAGCCAGGCCCAGCCGACCTCGGAGATCATCGGGTCGCCGGCCATCTCCGGCTCCAGCTCGGCCCGGGTCATGGTGACCACCCGGAAGTCCCCGTTCCAGGCCTCCTGCCCGGCCGGGTCGTGCAGCAGCACCAGCCGGCCGTCGGCCAGCTCCTCGCCGTCCACCTCGACGGCGGCGGTCAGCGCGAAGGCGTGCGGCGCCAGCCGGCGCGGCGCCGGGGCGGGGGAGAGGACGAGCTCGGGGCGCAGCCGGGCCTCGGAGAGTGCCTCCACGGCGGCCCGGAACTCGCTCGGCGCCGCCTCCCGACCCGTTCCGCCATCTGCTCCGCCACCCTGTGCGGGGTGCCCTCCGACCGCTGCCATGACCCGAAGACTAGGTCGAAAAGCCGGGTAATCGCCGCAACTTCTTCCCGCGCGGCGCGCCGGGGCGGCAATCCGGCCAGATCTTGGAGGAACCGACGAGGCCACCGGGGCGGACGGGTCCGGGCCGCGTGCGAAGATTTGGAGCGTGAGCGAGACGACGGCAGACACCCCGGCAGTCCCCCCGACCGGCGCCACCCCCGGTCAGCAGCCCGACGCGCGCCGCGGGGCCGCGTACGACTCGGCGTTCCTGCGCGCCTGCCGGCACGAGCCGGTACCGCACACCCCGGTGTGGTTCATGCGCCAGGCCGGCCGCTCGCTGCCGGAGTACCTGAAGGTCCGCGAGGGCATCCCCATGCTGGAGTCCTGCATGCGGCCCGAGCTGGTCAAGGAGATCACCCTCCAGCCGGTGCGCCGGCACAAGGTGGACGCGGCGATCTTCTTCAGCGACATCGTGGTGCCGCTCAAGGCGATCGGCATCGACGTCGACATCAAGCCCGGCATCGGCCCGGTCATCGCCGACCCGATCCGCACCGCCGAGGACCTCAAGCGGCTGCGCCCGCTGGAGCCGGACGACGTCCCCTACATCACCGAGGCCGTCGGCCTGCTCGTCGACGAGCTGGGCACCACCCCGCTGATCGGCTTCGCCGGCGCCCCCTACACGCTGGCCAGCTACCTGGTCGAGGGCGGCCCGTCCAAGAACCACGAGAACACCAAGGCCATGATGTACGGCGAGCCCGAGCTGTGGGCCGCCCTGGTCGACCGGCTGGCCGACATCACCTCCGCCTTCCTCAAGGTCCAGATCGAGGCCGGCGCCTCCGCCGTCCAGCTGTTCGACTCCTGGGTCGGCGCGCTCGCCCCGGACGACTACCGCCGCTCGGTCATGCCGGCCAGCACCAAGGTGTTCGACGCGGTCGCCGGCTACGGCGTGCCGCGGATCCACTTCGGCGTCGGCACCGGCGAGCTGCTCGGCCTGATGGGCCAGGCCGGCGCCGACGTGGTCGGCGTCGACTGGCGGGTGCCGCTGAACGTCGCCGCCGAGCGGGTCGGCCCCGGCAAGGGCCTGCAGGGCAACCTCGACCCGGCGGTGCTGTTCGCGCCGACCAGAGCCGTCGAGACCAAGGCCCGCGAGGTGCTGCACGCCGCCCAGGCGCTCGGCACCAGCGGCCACATCTTCAACCTCGGCCACGGTGTGCTGCCCAGCATGGACCCGGACGCGCTCTCCCGCCTGGTCGCCTTCGTGCACGAGGCCAGCGCCCGCTGACGCCCCGCGACGGCGGCGGGCCCCGCCCCGGGGGAACCGGGGCCGTCGCCGCCGCCGTCGCGCCCGGAGGTCAGGGCGTCCGCCGCTCCCCGCCCGGCTTCCCCCCGGGCTCCTCCTCCGGCTCCTCCTGCTCGGGCTCCGGAGCCGCGAGGTCCCCGGCCGGCGGCGGCGCGAAGCCCGGGACCGGCTCCCGGTCCCGGCCGGTGCGCCCCGCCGCCCGCTTCCACCAGCGGCGGACCGCCCAGACCGCCGCCGCGATCGGCACCGCGACCAGCAGGAACGGCAGCAGCGCGGCCACCGCCACGAACAGCCCGCGCACGATGGTGAATAGCACGTGCCAGCCGCCGCCCAGCGCCGAGCCGACCGAGGCCCAGAAGCCCTCGTCCTCCTCCTCCGCGGCCGGGGCGTCGGGCCGGGCGGCCTCCTGCGGGCGCACGTCCAGCGTGATGGTGGACAGCGAGGTCCGCGCCGACAGCTCCTTCACCTGCTTCTGCAGCGACTCCAGGTCCGCCTCCCGGCGGCTCAGCTCGCTCTCCAGGCTGACGATCTCGGCCAGCGTCTTCGCCTGCGCCATCAGCGCCCGCACCCGGTCCACGCTCGCCTGCTGGCTCTGCATCCGGCTGTTGACGTCGGCGACCTGCTGGGTCAGGTCCTCCGCCTGGCTGCGCCGGGACAGCACCTCGCCGAGCCCGGCCAGCTGGTCCAGCGTCTGCTGGAACGCCGCCGACGGCACCTTCACCGTGACCTGGCCGCTCTGCGGGGTGACGATCGGACCGGTGCCGCCGGTACCGCTCGCCGTCTCGGCCGACACGTAGCCGCCCGCGGCGACCGCCAGTCCGCGGGCGCGCGCCAGCGCCTCGTCCACCTTCGCCGCCCGCACCGTCAGCTGTGCCGAGTACGCGATCTGCCGGGCGTCCACCACCGGGGCCGCCGAGGCCGGTCCGGCGGCCCGCCCGGTCGCCGCGGCCCCGGGCGCCGCCGGGGCGGCCTCGGCCGGAGCGCCCAGGGCGGAGTCCCCCTTGGCCGCCTCCCCGGCGGTGGCCTGCGCGGGGGCGGCCGCCGCGTTGTCGCGGGCGCCCCCGCCGTCGCTCGCCGAGCACCCCGCCGCCAGCGCCGCGGTCACGGCCACCGCCGCCAGCGCTCCCGCTCTTCGCCGTCCTCTTCCCACCGTCGGGCCCTCCCCTGGTCGACTCTGCGGCGCCCCTGCCGGGGCGCTCAGACCATTCGACGGGACCGGGCCCGGATCGGATCCGTCCGGTGCGTCGCAGCTTGATCACGTATCGGCTGCGGACCGGACAAGGCGTCAGACCGCCTCCACCTCGATCCCCGCCCGCCGCAGCAGTGCCGCCGTCACCCCGTCCCCCGGCCGCAGCGTCCCGCCGAAGGTGCCGTCGTACACCTGCCCGCACCCGCAGGACGGACTGCGCGCCATCAGCAGCGCCCGCCGCGCCCCCGCCGCCTCGGCCGCGGCGAGCGCCGCCCGCGCCCCGGCCACGAACTCCGCCGTGCGGTCCGCCCCGGTCGCGTCGACCACCCGCGCCCGCCCGTCCAGCACGTCCGCCCCGTCCCCGCCCACGATCTCCGCCGCCGCCCGCGGCGTCGGCAGCCCGCCCGCCCCCTCCGGACAGACCACGACCCCGTGCCCCCCGTCCACCAGTTCGGCCACCGCCCCCGCCGTCCTCGCCCGCCCGTCGTACCGGCACGGCACCCCGGCCAGACACGCACTCACCAGCACCTTCTCCATGTGTGCGAGCCTACGGGCCCTGCATCCGTTCCGGAGTCGCTACCGTGGGCCCATGAGCGAGTTGCCGGACTGGATGTACGCACCCCGCATAGAGGGGTGGTTTGCCGATGACCTCGATCACCTGCCGCAGGCACCGCGACACACCGAGCTGCTCGACGGAGCGCTGATCTTCATGATGTCCCCGCAGCGCTCCTGGCACAGCAAGGTGGTGTCGTCGCTGACCACGGTGCTGGAGTCCCTGGTGCCCGAGGGCTTCCTCGCCGATCGTGAGATGGCGATCAAGCTGAACCGGCGCAACCGCCCCGAGCCCGATCTCGTGGTCACGACCGCCGAGTACGACCCCGATCGGACCTGGTACGCGGCTGCCGACGTTGTGCTCGCCATCGAGGTCGTCTCGCCCGAGTCCGAGGAGCGGGACCGGTTCGTCAAGCTGCGGAAGTACGCCGAGGCCGGGATTCCGCACTACTGGGTGATCGAGGAGGAGGACGGCCTGCCGGTGGTCCACGTCTACGAGCGCGACGCCAACGTGTCGGCCTACGCCCCGGCCGGAATCTTCCGGAAGAGGCTGGAGCGGCCGGTGCCTTTCCCGCTCGACATCGACCTCGACGCACTCGTCCCGACCCCCAGGGCGAAGCGTGCAGCGGATTGAGGCAAAGGTGTAAAGACCTGCAAGACTGCGAAGCATGGCGCAGGCACATGTCGTGGTGATCGGCGGCGGTATCGCGGGACTGACCGCTGCCGCCGTGCTCGGTGGCGGGGCGGGGGAGCCCGCGCGGGCGAGGGTGACGCTGCTGGAGGCGTCGGAGCGGCTGGGCGGGAAGCTGTGGGGCGGCGAGGTCGGCGGGGTCCGGGTGGACCTCGGGGCCGAGTCGATGCTGGCCCGGCGGCCGGAGGCGGTCGAGCTGGCGCGGGCGGTCGGACTGGGGGAGCGGCTGGAGCCGCCGACCACCGCCAAGGCCGCGATCTGGACCCGGGGCGCGCTGCGGCCGCTGCCCGGCGGGCAGGTCATGGGCGTTCCCGGGGACCTCGCCGCGCTGGCGGACTCCGGGGTGCTGAGCCCCGAAGGACTGGATCGGGCCCGGCACGAGGTGGCCGGTGAGGCGGTCGCGGACGATGTCGCGATCGGCCGGTACGTCGCCGAGCGGCTCGGCCGCGAGGTGGTGGACCGGCTGGTGGAGCCGCTGCTGGGCGGTGTCTACGCCGGGCATGCCGACGAGATCTCGCTGCGCGCCGCGGTGCCCGCGCTGCTGCCGCTCGCCCGGGGCGGCGGGTCGCTGCTCGACGGGGTGCGCGAGCTGGCCAACCGGCCGAAGACCGCCGGCACCCCCGTCTTCCAGGGCCTGCGCGGCGGCCTCGGCACCCTGCCGGCGGCGGTCGCCGCGGCCTGCGCCGAGGCCGGCGTCGAGCTGCGCACCCGCACCGAGGTGACCGCGCTGCGCCGCACCGCCGACGGCTGGCGGGTGACCACCGGCGACGGCGACACCTTGGACGCGGCCGCCGTCGTCCTGGCGGTGCCCGCGCCCGCCGCCGCCCGGCTGCTGCGCGCCGACGCGCCGGCCGCGGCCGCCGGGCTGGACGGCGTCGAGTACGCCGGGATGGCGCTGGTCACCCTGGCCTTCCGCCGCGCCGACCTGCCCGAGCCCCCGGCCGGCAGCGGCTTCCTCGTCCCGCCGGTGGACGGCCGCCGGATCAAGGCGTCGACGTTCTCCTCCAACAAGTGGGGCTGGCTGGAGCGCTCGGCCCCGGACGCCTTCGTGCTGCGCACCTCGCTGGGGCGGCTGCACGAGGAGGAGCCGCTGGAGCTGGACGACGCGGAGCTGGTCGCCCGCTCGCTGGCCGACCTGGGCGAGGCGATCGGTCTGACCGCCCGCCCCTACGACACCGCCGTCACCCGCTGGCGGGCCGGACTGCCGCAGTACCCGGTCGGCCACCTGGACCGGGTCGCCCGGATCCGGGCGGCCGCCGACCGGGTGGGCGCGCTGGCGCTGTGCGGGGCGGCGTACGACGGCGTCGGCATCCCGGCCTGCATCGCGAGCGCCCGGGCTGCCGTCGCCGGGCTCGACAGAGTGTTGACCCCGCTGGCCGGGGCGAACGTCACGGAGAGGACAATGGGCGCATGACTGAGACCGTTGAGCAGCAGGCCGCCGAGCAGCGCGCGAAGAAGAAGGCGCGGGACCTGAACCAGGTCATCCGCTACACCATGTGGTCGGTGTTCAAGCTCAAGGGCGCCCTGCCCGAGGACCGCACCGGTCTGGCCGCCGAGGTCGACGAGCTGTTCGCCCAGCTCGCCGCCAAGGACGTCACGGTGCGCGGCACCTACGACGTGTCCGGTCTGCGCGCCGACGCCGATCTCATGGTCTGGTGGCACGCCGAGGACTCCGACGACCTGCAGGAGGCGTACAACCGCTTCCGCCGCACCGGCCTGGGCCGGCTGCTGGAGCCGGTCTGGTCGAACATGGCGCTGCACCGCCCGGCGGAGTTCAACAAGTCGCACATCCCGGCGTTCCTCGCCGACGAGCACCCGCGCGACTACGTCTGCGTCTACCCGTTCGTCCGCTCCTACGAGTGGTACCTGCTGCCGGACGCCGAGCGGCGCGCGATGCTCTCCGAGCACGGCCAGATGGCGCGCGGCTACCCGGACGTGCGGGCCAACACGGTCGCCTCGTTCGCGCTGGGCGACTACGAGTGGCTGCTCGCCTTCGAGGCGGACGAGCTGCACCGGATCGTGGACCTGATGCGCGACCTGCGCCCGTCCCGGGCCCGGCTGCACGTCCGCGAGGAGGTGCCGTTCTTCACCGGCCGCCGCAAGCCGGTCGCCGAACTGATCAACGGCCTGGTCTGAGCACGACCGCGGTCACCCGCGGGGAAGGGGCCCCGTCCGTACCGGACGGGGCCCCTTCCCGCGTCACTGCCGCCGCAGGGCGGCGCGGAGCCGGGCGTCCGGGAGGGCGGCGGGGCCGTTCATGGCGACGGCGGTGAGCAGCTCGCGCTCGTCGTCGTCGATGAGCCCGTGCTGGCGCGGCGGGCGGACCTCGCGGAGCACCTCCTGGCCGACCGGCGAGGCCCAGTGGGTGTAGGGGTAGACGTCGACCCGGGCCATCAGCAGGGTGCCCGAAGTGAGCACCAGCGGCAGGGAGAACCAGGCCAGCGGGGTCAGCGCGTCACCGTCCACCAGGCCGCCGACGACCAGGGCGACGGCCAGCATCACCAGCGACAGCAGCAGCGCCTGCCGGACCTGCCGGACCACCAGCACGGTGTGCCGCTGGACGGCGGCCGGGGTGGCCAGCCCGGCCAGCGAGAGCCGGCTGCCGATCTCCAGCACGGTCGGGTGGGCGGCCATCGCCGCCCGCAGGTCCTCGGTGCGGCACTGGCCCTCGGCGCCGACCGTGGCGACCACCGCGCGCTCCAGCCGGCTGCGCCCGCGGGGGTCGACGACGGTGGTCCAACCGGTGTGGGCGAGGTGCAGCCGGCCCCGGGAGGCCATCAGGACGAGGGCGAGCTCGACGACCCGGTCCGGACCGCCGGCCAGGTAGGCCGTCTCGTACAGCCCGATGCCGACCGCCTCAGGCGGCCGCGGGCCCTCCTGACCGGGGTGCGCGTCGGCTGCGGCGGCCATCCGGACCAGCCGGATGCAGGAGAGCACCGCGGCGACGCAGGCCGGGAGCAGGAAGAGCAACCACATGGGGTTGTTGTAGTCCCGGCCGCGCCGCACGCGGAACGTGTTCCCGGACCGCGATACCGAACTGTGACGTCCGGCGGGCCCGTCGGTCCGGCCCGATCAGGAGCCGCAGCCTCCGCCGCAGCTCGACCCGCAGCTGGAGGAGGACGAGGAGCAGCTGGAGCCGGAGCCCGACGAACCGCTGCCGCAGCCGGTGCTCCCGCCGCAGCCCGAACCCGGGGAGTCCGAGGAGCCCGAGGAACCGGAGGAACCGGAGGAACCGGAGGAGTCGGAGGACGAACCGCACCAGACCGCCGGGCCGGAACTGCACGAACCCCCCGAGGAGCCCGAGGTGCTGGAGGAGCCGGTGGCGGACGGGGAGGACGCGGAGAAGCCGGCCGCCCTGGCCGTCTGGTCGGCGGCCGCGGAGGCGAGCAGGGCCTGCTGCAGCTCTTCGTCGGCGAACTCGGCGCCGACGGCGGCCAGGCCGCCGAGCGCGATCGCGCCGAGCAGCGCGGCGTCGGCGTTCCGGGCCCCGTTGCGGGGCGTCCACACCTTGCCGTCGTCGACCAGCGAGAGCTGGCGGCGCCCGGCCGGGGTGATCCGGCCCCTGGGCGGCCGGGTGGCCAACAGGGAGGTCAGGCCGACGGCGAGCAGCAGCAGCGGGATCCACAGCGCGGGCCGCTCGTAGCCCGGCTCGTCGGAGTCGAGCAGGTAGGCGGCGGCGGTGAAGCCGACCGCGACCAGTAGCGCGAGCCAGATCAGCCGGTGCGCGGTCCTCGCCCGGCCCAGCTTGACGGGGTTGCGCAGCAGGCCCCGGCCGGCGAGTTCGTCGCCGATCGCCTGGACGCCCGGCGAGCGCATCACGGCGAGGCGCAGCGGGCCGAGCTCGCGGCTGCGGGTCGGGCCGACCGCGTCGACGATCTCGCGCTCGACCTTGTCGTACGGCTTGTCGGCGGTGACGGTGACCAGGCCGGCCCGGTTGACCACGACGTGGCCGGCCCGGTGCATCCGGACCAGGGCGGTGTCGAAGACCCGGCCGGGGCCGCCGGACAGGAAGGCGGCGTCCAGCAGCGGGATGCCGCGGCCGGGCAGCCCCTTGGGGTTGGGGACGCGCTGCGCGGCCTGCCGGGCCCGGGAGGCCCACAGGACGGCGGCGGTCAGCAGGACGGCGGGGACGAGGTAGTAGGCGTTGTGCCACATGGGCGGTTCCCCCGGGTGGTGAGACGTGGTTCCGGCGCGCGCGGCGCCGTGGTTCGGACGGTGCTGGGATGCGGTGCCGGACGCGCTGCTCAGGCGTCGCGGCCGGGTCGTAGCAGGCGCCGCAGGCGGGTGAGCGGGCCCGGCGGCCGTTCCGGGGCCGGGTCGAGCCACCGCGCCAGCGCCGAGCGGGCGGCGGCGTCCGGGCCGGTGCCCCCGCCGGCGCCCGCTCCCTCGGTGAGCGCCCAGGCGGCGAAGGCCCGGGCGTCGGCGCGGTAGCCGCCGGTCTGCGGGTGGCTGCGGGCGTAGGCGAGGAACAGCGGGCCGTACCGCGTGCCCAGCAGGCGGGGCAGCTCCGGGGCGACCTTGGCGGCGGTGTCGCGGCGCTTGGCGGCCAGGCCGGCGGCCTGCGCGCGCACCTGCGCGGGGTCGAAGCCGGGCGGCACCGGGCCGCCGGCCACCAGGGCGGTGAGCAGTTCGGTCTGCCGGGCGGCGAGCCGGGCGCGGGCGGCGTCGGTGGCGGCGGCGTCCGGGCCGGCCGGGCGGACGGGGGTCACCGCGCGGTCCCGCCGTCCAGCACCCGCCGGACGGCGTCGAGCTCGGCGGCCAGCTCGGCCGGCGGCGGGAAGGCGGCGTCGCGCTCCAGCAGCACCCCGGGCGGGGCGACCCGGGCGCACAGCTCGGCCAGCACCTCCAGGACCGGCTCGGTGACCGGGTGGGCGTGGGTGTCGTGCCAGACGCCGTCGACCATGGTGCCGCCCGCGACGTGCACGTAGGCGAGCGCCTCCAGCGGCAGGCGGTCCAGCTCGGCCGCCGGGTCGACGCCGAGGTTGACCCGGTTGGTGTGCAGGTTGGCGACGTCGATCAGCAGCCGCACACCGGTCCGCTCGACCAGCTCGGCGAGGAACTGCCCCTCGGTCAGCTCGTCGTCCGGCCAGGCCAGCTGGGCGGCGATGTTCTCCAGGGCGAGCGGGACCGGCAGCCGGTCCTGGGCGATCCGGACGTTCTCGGTGATCACCCGCAGGGCGTCGCGCGAGCGCGGCACCGGCAGCAGGTGGCCGGCCTCCAGGCCGCCGGACCGGACGAACGCCAGGTGCTCGGTGACCAGCGGGGAGCCGAGCGCCCCGGCGGTCTCGGCGAGCCGGTCGAGGCGGGCCGGTTCGGGCCGCTCGGCGCCGCCGAGGCCGAGGCCGACGCCGTGCGGGACCACGGTGAGGCCTTGGTCGAGCAGGATCCGTAGGGACTCCGGGAGGTGGCCGGCGCAGATGTTCTCGGCGACCACCTCGACCCAGTCCAGGCCGGGCTGCCGCTCGACCACGGTGTCGATCTCGCTGCGCCAGCCGAGGCCGACGCCGAGGCGGCGCGCGGTCCCGGAAGTCCCGGAGACCTCGGTGGAGCGGGTGGTGCCGGCGGTCCCGGTGGTGCCCGTCGTCGGTGCGGGCGCGTGCGGTGCGGTGGGCAGGGCAGGGGAGGTCATCGGTGCGCCCCCTTCGGAGGGCCGGGTGGGAGGGCCGTCGGTCGGCCGGGCATCGTCGCCGGGGCCGCCGGGCCGTGCTGGTGAGCATGTCCCCGGACGGCGCGGCTGCCAAGCCTCGCCCGGTCATTTCAGAGCATTACTTGAGCTTGGCGTTACGTCAATGATCGGTCCGCGCCCCAGGACCGTGACATCACCGCAGGTGGGGGTCGTTCCGGCCGGAAAAACCAGGGGCGGGCGGGCCGTCTGTGGGGCTACCGTGACCTCCCTATGACACCTCTGACGATTCGTGACTTCCGCCCCGAGGACGCCGAGGCCGTCGCGGCGGCCCACCGCGCCGGGCGCGAGCACCTGGTCCAGACCCCCGAGATGTTCGTCTGGCGGAACGCCCACCGGGCGAAGGGCGCCCACTACCGCACCTTCGTCGCCGAGCTGGACGGCCGGGTGGTCGGCACGGTGCGCTGCGGAGTGGTGACGGGCACCAGCACGACCGGCGTCGGCCACGCCAACGGCAGCGTGCTGCCCGAGCACCGGCGGCGCGGGGCCTTCACCGCCCTGCTGGCCGCCGCCGAGCGGCACCTCGCCGAGCACGGCGTCGTCGAGCTGCACAGCTGGGTGGACGACGAGCCCGGCTCCCGCGCCTTCGCCGAGGCCCGCGGCTTCACCGCCGGCCGGACCGCCCACTTCGCCGCCCGGGACCTCACCGCGCCGCTGCCGCCCGCCCCGCCGCTGCCGGCCGGGGTCGAGCTGCGCCCGGCGAGTGCCTTCGCGGCCGATCCGTACCCGGTCTTCGAGATCGAGGCGGACGCGGCGTTGGACGAGCCGGGCGAGATCGTGATGGACGCCACCGAGTACGACGAGTGGCTGGCGGGGGAGTGGAACCGCCCGGACCTCGACCGGGAGCTGACCGTGGTCGCCGTGGCCGACGGCGTGCCGGCCGCGTTCAGCGCCGTCAGCACGGACGGCGCGGAGCGCTACTGGTCGGCGTTCACCGCCTGCCGCCGGGCGTACCGGGGGCGGGGGCTGGCCAAGCTGGCCAAGCTGGAGTCGCTGCGCCGGGCCCGCGCCGCCGGCCTGCGGCACGCCTACACCTCCAACGACGCCACCAACGCGCCGATGCTCGCGATCAACTCCTGGCTGGGCTACGAGCGCTGCGCGAGCGAGCGGAAGTTCGTCAAGCGCCTCGACGGCTGAGGGCGCGTCATCGCCGGACGCGCCCGGGGCGGCCTCATGTCGTGACGGAGCGTGACGTCCGGATCCGCCGGACGGGTGAATCGGGAGCGTTCACCGGCGTGGCAGCGGGGAGGGAGGCGGGGGAGGGAGTTCCCGGCGCCTCACGGGGCATCACCTCCGCGCAGACTGTTCGTGCCCGGGTCGTCGCGCGGGGGTGCCATGGAGATCCTGCTCCAGATCCTGGTCGGGTTCGTCCCGGCCGCGATCGGCTTTCTCGCCGCCCGTTCGCTCGCCCGCACCCGGCTCTTCCTGCGCTACGGCTTCCTGCGGGCGCTGCTCGGGCCGTACGGCCGGGTGCAGATCGTCACCCCGAGCATCGAGGCGGCCGAGTTCGCCTACGCCAAGGACGGCTGCCGGCTCACCAGCCGGGGGCCGCGGAACGTGCTCTTCATGCCGATGGCCGAGGCGCGGGCCATCGCCCAGCTCATCGACCTGCTGCGGAAGATCAACCGCAAGGCCACCATCGAGCTGGTCACGGCCGGCGCGCAGGACCCGCGGATGCCGACCTTCTCGATCGGCGGGCCGAGCGTCAACGCCTACTCGGCGGGCGTCCTGGCCGTCGGCTTCCCGGACTTCCGGCTGGAGCACCCGCAGGCGGCCCGGGCCCGCTGGGGCGGGATGGCCTTCGAGGCGCAGTACAACGCGGCCGACGAACTCGTCCGCGACCACGGCTTCGTGTTCGTCACCCGCACCTCCCGGCAGGCGCCCTGCGTGGTGCTCTGCGGGGTGTTCGCCTTCGGCTCGGCGATGGCGGTGGAGGCGCTGGCGGCCGCCGGGCGGCAGTCCCCGCTGGCCGCGCTGTTCCGCTCGGGGGAGAAGGGGTTCGTCGCCGTCGAGGGGCGGGTGATCGGGCTGGACACCGTGGACGTGACCGTCGAGGTCTGCCGCATCCTGCCCGCGGGATGAGCACCCGAGGGCAGGATTCGGCCGCCGAGGACGGGGGCATACCGGACAGTCCGGGAGGCTCCGGGGCAGGAAGTGGCCGGATTCGTCGGGCTTTTGCTCCACTACCGTCACATCATCGGCATAATCGCGCCCATGACGATCAACCGTGCGAACGTGAGCGCGATTGCCGAGGACCTGTACGTCTGGCTCCCGCCGAAGCGCGGCTGGGGCCTGGCCAACTGCGGACTGCTCGCCGGGCCGCGCACGGCGCTGTGGATCGACACGCCCTACGACCCCTCGCTCGCCGCCGAGTTCCTCGCCGAGAGCCGCAAGCGGCTGGCCGACGGCGTCACCGTCGACCGGATCGTCGTCACCCACGCCAACGGCGACCACCTCTGGGGCGCGGGCGTCCTGCCCGACGCCGAGGTGATCGCCACCCGTGAGGCCCTGGAGCACATCCACTGGGAGCCGACGCCCCAGCAGACCCAGGGCCTGGTCACCGGCAGCGACCCGGACTCCCCGCTCGGCGACTACCTCCGCCGCCACTTCGGGCAGTTCGACTGGTCGCGGACCGAGCCGGTCCACCCGGACACCGTCTTCCACGGCGAGCTGGAGCTGCGGGTGGGGGAGTACCCGGTGCAGATCACCGGCCTGCCCTCCGCGCACACCGGCGGTGACCTCATCGTCCACCTCCCGCACCAGCGCGCGGTGTTCGCCGGCGACGTCATCTTCGGCTCGACCGCCGCGCAGCCCGGCGACCACCCCTCGCACTGGGCCGGCCCGCTGGAGAACATCGTCGCCGCCTGCGAGCGGATCCTGGCCACCGGCGCCGAGATCATCGTCCCCGGCCACGGCCCGGTCCTCGACCGGCCCGGCGTCCGGGAGCACATCGCCTACCTCGGGTACGTCCGCGAGCGCGCCCACGCCCTGCACCGGGCGGGCCTGCCCGCGCTGGACGCGGCCCGCCGGATCGTCGCCGAGCAGCGCTACCCCGAACTCGGCCTGCCCGAGCGGCTGGTGCTCACCGTCGCCGCCGAGTACCGGCACCTGGACGGCACCGCGGTGCCCAACGTGCTGGAGGCGATGAGCCAGGTGGCCCTGGTCGCCCGCGAGCTGGAGGAGGACGCCGAGCGGCGCGCGCCCCGGCCCCGCGCGGCCGGCGGCGCGGCCTGAGCCGCCCGCCCGCACCCGCCCCAACAAGCACCGCCCGCCCCAAGTCCGTTCTTCGTACAAGGAAACTCCGAGGACGTCGATGACGCAGCTGCTGGTCACGGCCCTGGCGCTGATCGCGCTCGCCGCGCTGGCCGCGGCCGGCCTGCTGGCCCGCGGCCGCTCCCGCGCGCTCACCCGGGCCGCCGCCGCCGAGGCCTCCGCCGGCCGGGCCGAGGAACGCGCCGAGGCCGCCGAGGGCCGGGCCGGAAAGGTCGAGCAGCAGGCCCGCGAGGCCCGGGACGAGGCGCACCGCTCGGCGGAGCGGACCCGCGAGGCGACCGACCGCGCGCTGGCCGCCCAGGACCGCGCCCAGCGGGCCGAGCAGCGGGCGGCCGAGGAGTCGCGGCGCGCAGACGGCGCCGACCGGGCGGCCGCCGGGGCGGAGCACCGGGCGGGCGGCGCCGAGCAGGCCGCCGCGGCTGCCGAGGGGCGCACCGCCGCCCTGCTGGCCGAGATCGGGCACCTCGCCACCGAGCGGGTGGCCGCCGCCGCCCTGCGCCTGAGCCACCCCAACGCCCCGATCGCCGGACCGCTGGACGCCGCCGCCGTCGGCCCGGACGCCGTGCAGGCCCTGCAGGCCGTCCTGGACGCCGCCGCGGCCGCCGTCACCGACGAGCGGGAGCGGGTCGACGCCGCCGCCCGCTCCGCGATGCGCGGCGCCACCTCCAAGATCCAGACCCTGCTCTACCAGATCCAGAGCCTGGTCCAGCAGCTCCAGCACGAGAACGACGACCCCCGGCTGCTGGAGGTGGACTTCCGCAACGAGGTCGCGCTGCGCCGGATCCAGACCGTCGCCGTGCTCTGCGAGGCCTGGCCCGGCCTGGCCCGCACCGACTCCCCGCTCGCCGAGGTCGTGGTCGGCGCGCTCTCCCGGGTGCCCGGCTACGCCCGCATCAAGGTGGCCAACCACCTGCGCGAGGACCGGCTCGCCGTGGTCGCCCGGGCCGCCGAGCCGGTGGCCATCGCCATCGCCGAACTGCTCGCCAACGCCACCGCGTACTCGCACCCCGAGACGGACGTCCCGGTCACCGTCCAACAGGGCGGCCGGGGCGCGCTGGTGATCGTCGACGACAGCGGCATCGGCATGGAGGAGGACCAGCTGCGCCGGGCCCGCCGACTGCTGGCCGGCCCGCCCGAGGTGCTCCTCACCGAGCTGGGCAACCCGCCGAAGACCGGCTTCGCGGTGGTCGGCAAGCTGGCCCGGCAGTACGGATTCACCTGCCACGTCGAGCCCTCCCCGTACGGGGGCATGCGTGCGCTGATCCGGATCCCGGCCGGCCTGCTGACCGTGGTGGACGAGGAGCAGCCGCTCTCGGTGCTCACCCCGCTGCCGCTGCGCGCCGGGCCCGCGCCCGCCGCTCCGCCCGCCCCGGGCCCGGCGGGCGGCCGCGGCCGCGAGGGCGTCCCGGCGATCCGGGTCGTCCCGCCGGTGCCGGACGCGCCCGACGGCCCGGACGCCCCCGGGCCGTCGGAGGAGCCGCCCGGGCACGCCGTCCCCCCGGTGCGCGCGGGTCCGGACGGTCCCGGCCCCGCGGACGTCCGGCCCGGTCTCGTATACACATATACGAGCC
>NZ_JBHVIV010000096.1:0-30742 GCF_042799475.1 Kitasatospora sp. NPDC057692
TCTCTGTTTCTGGTGTCGACCGTTTCGGGTTTTTTTCACCCCCCGGCCCGGTTGCCCGCGCGCGGCCGCCCGGCCGGGGGCGCGGCCCCCCGGCGGCCCCTGCACCGTCACCACTCCCTCGGTCCGAATGAGAGGAGGACAGCTGTGACCACATCCGAACCGAAGCGGCCCCGACCGAAGCCCGTGAGCCCGCCCACGCCCCGGCCGCCGGACCGGTAGGCCCAACTCAACACAAGGAGGACCCATGACCTGGGGAACCGACAAGGACGGCAACGGTAAGCACGGGGGCAAGAAGGACCCCGGCACTGCCAAGCCGTCGCCCGACGGGGCGCGGCCGTTGCCCGACCCGAAGCACCGGAAGGACGACGACAAGAAGTGACGGACTCCGTGCATCAACCGGAGCAGGCCGCTGTGCGCGGCCTGCTCCGGGCCGTCCGCCAAACGCTTGGCGGCCCTGTTCCCCGCGAGTGGCGGGACGCAATCCACGCCCTACCGCGTCATCGCTTCCTGCCGGAGCGGATCTGGCTGGCGGACAGTGACGGCGGCTATGAACGTGTCGATCTTCAGACGGATCACGACCGTTGGTTCGCGGCGGCCTACGCCGACGTGCCGATCGTCACCCAGGTCAACGACGGCCGGGCCTCGTCCGACCTCTGGCCCTCCTCCTCCGCCTCCGCTCCCTCGATCGTCGTCCGCATGCTGTGCGACCTCGCTCTCCGGCCGGGGGCGCGGGTGTTGGAGATCGGCACCGGGACCGGATGGAACGCGGCGTTGCTGGCGCACCGCCTCAACCCCGAGAACGTCGTCTCGGTCGAGATCGACTCGGACATCGTCCGGCAGGCGCGGGCGTCGCTCTACGCCGCGGGCCTCGACGTGGACGTGGTCTGCGGGGACGGCGCCCACGGCTGGGGCCGTCGGGCGCCGTACGACCGGGTCGTCTCGACCTGTGCGGTCCGGCGCGTGCCGTGGGCGTGGATCGAGCAGACCCGTCCCGGCGGCACCGTCCTCACGCCGTGGGACAACCCGATGATCTGCTGGGGACTGCTCCGGCTCACCGTCGGACTCCACGGGGCGCAGGGCCGCTTCAGTCCGCACTCGGCGTTCATGCTGATGCGCACTCAGCGGCAGGAGCTGCGGATCTTCCGGGACGTCGTCCGCGACGATCACGTGCCGGAGAAGGGCCGAACGGCATTGGCACCGGCGCAGGTGACGGGCGACGCCTGGGAGGCCCGGTTCGCGCTCGGGCTGCGGCTCGGCAACGTGTGGACCGCCTGGGAGGAGGACGCGGCCCGGCTCTGGGTGGCGACCACCGACGCCGGCTCCTGGGCGGCCGTCGATCCCGACGGCACGGTGTGGCAGCACGGTTTGCGGCGGCTCTGGGACGAGGTGGAGGAGGCCTACGGCTGGTGGGAACGGCAGAGCAGGCCGGGGCCTTCACGCTTCGGGTTGACGGTCGTCGAGGGGGAGCAGTGGGCCTGGCTGGACACGCCTGCCGCCCGTTCGCAGGCAGCGGTGAAAGATACCGGAAGGCCCCCTCAGCAGGGGCCTTCCAGCGTCCGGGCTCAGCGGTGCTTGAACACCGGGGGGCGCTTCTCGGCGAAGGCGGCCATGCCCTCCTTCTGGTCCTCCGTGGCGAAGGCGGCGTGGAAGAGGCGGCGCTCGAAGCGGACGCCCTCGGCGAGGGTGGTCTCGAAGGCGCGGTTGACGCTCTCCTTCATCATGATCGCGGCCGGGGTGGACATCCCGGCGACCTTCTCGGCGGTGGCGAGGGCCTCGGCGAGCAGGTCGTCGGCGGGGACGATCCGGGAGACCAGGCCGGCCCGCTCGGCCTCCTCGGCGCCCATCATCCGGCCGGTCAGGCACAGCTCCATCGCCTTCGCCTTGCCGACGGCCCGGGTCAGCCGCTGGGAGCCGCCGATGCCCGGGATGACACCGAGCTTGATCTCCGGCTGGCCGAACTTCGCGGTGTCGGCCGCGATCAGGATGTCGCAGAGCATCGCCAGCTCGCAGCCGCCGCCGAGCGCGAAACCGGCCACCGCCGCGACGACCGGCTTGCGCAGCGCGCCCAGGCGGTCCCACGGGCCCAGCCAGTCGTCCAGGTAGACATCGGGGAACCGGTTGCCCTGCATCTCCTTGATGTCGGCGCCCGCCGCGAAGGCCTTCGCCGACCCGGTGATCACCAGACAGCCGATCTCCGGGTCCCGGTCGAACGCGGTGGCCGCGGCCACGACCTCGTTCATCAGCCGGGTGTTGAGCGCGTTGAGCGCCTCCGGCCGGTTGAGGGTGATCAGGCCGACCCGGCCCTTGCGGTCCACCAGGATCGTCTCGTAGGTCTCGGTCTCGGTCATCGCCGTTGACTCCCATTCCGTTGTGCGCTCCGACGGACCCCACGATCTCCGAAGCGGCCCGCCTCGCGCCAGTCTCGGTCCGCGAGACGGTCGTCACCCGTTCGCAGGTCAGACGGCGGACCAGTCCCCGTCGGCCGGCGGTTCGAAGAACGCGGACACGGCCCGCTCGTCGACCCCGGAGAGCGTGGCCGGGGACCAGCGGGGGTTGCGGTCCTTGTCGACCACCTGTGCGCGGATGCCCTCCACCAGGTCGTGGTGGGCCAGCGCCGCGCAGGAGACCCGGTACTCCTGCGTCAGGCTCTCCTCCAGCGAGCCGTGCGCCCGGGCCCGCCGCAGGGCGGCGAGCGTGACCTTGAGCATCGTCGGCGACCGCTCGGCCAGCTCCTCGGCGGCCTGCTTGGCCTCCGGGACGCCGCCGGCGGTCAGCCGCGCCGCGATCTCCTCCACGCTGCCGGCGGCGTAGCAGGCGTCGATCCACGCCCGCTGCCCGGCGAGCGGGGCGGCCGGCGCCGGGGCCGTGTGCCGGGCGAGCACCTGCTCCACCGGCGCGTCGGCCAGCTCCCCCAGCAGGTCCGGCAGCGCCGCCGACGGCACGAAGTGGTCGGCGAACCCGCACAGCAGCGCGTCCCCGGCGGTCATCGAGGCGGCGGTCAGCGCCAGGTGGGTGCCCAGCTCACCGGGCGCGCGCGACAGCAGCCAGGTCCCGCCGACGTCCGGCACCAGGCCGATCCGGGTCTCCGGCATGGCCACCACCGAGCGCTCGGTGACGATCCGCACCGACCCGTGGGCGGAGACCCCGACGCCGCCGCCCATGGTGATGCCGTCCATCACCGCGACGTACGGCTTCGGGTAGCGGGCGATCAGCGCGTTCAGCCGGTACTCGTCGCGGAAGAACGCGCGCGTCCCGGCCCCGCCCGCCTTGGCGTCGTCGTGGAACGCCCGGATGTCGCCGCCCGCGCACAGCCCGCGCTCCCCGGCACCGGTCAGCACGACCACCCGCACCGCGTCGTCCCCGGCCCACGCCTCCAGCGCCGCCCGGACGTCCAGGACCATCCCGTGCGTCAGCGAGTTGAGCGCCCGCGGCCGGTCGAGCACGATCCGCCCCACCCGGCCGTCCCGCCGCACCCGTACCTCGTCGCCCATCGTCCCCACTCCCAACCGTCGAGGTCCCTGCCGTCAAGATCCGTGTCGTCACCGTACCTTCGGGCCCCGGCCCGGCCGCAAGCACGGAGGGCGGCTCCGGTCGGTGACCGGGGCCGCCCTCCGTCCGGCGGGGGAAGGTGGTTCAGGGAGCCGCGGGGGTCCTCACGGGACGATGCGGCCGGTGACCTCGCCGAAGCCGACGACGGTGCCCCCGGGGCCGGGGGCGGTGGCGGTGATGACCACCTCGTCGTCGTTCTCCAGGAAGGCGCGGGTGGTGCCGTCCGGGAGCTTGAGCGGGTTCTCGCCGTTCCAGGTGAGCTCGATGAGCGCGCCGCGGGTCTCGGGCTCGGGGCCGCTGATCGTGCCGGAGGCGAAGAGGTCGCCGGTGCGCAGCGAGGCGCCGTTGGCCGTCATGTGGGCGAGCTGCTGGGCGGCCGTCCAGTACATCGAGGCGAACGGCGGGTGGGAGACGGGGTGGCCGTTGAGGCGGACCTCCAGGGCGAGGTCCAGGCCCCAGGGCTCGCCGCCGCGGTCGTCGAGGTAGGGGAGCGGCTCGACGTCGCGGGCCGGCGGGGCGATCCGGGCATGCTCCAGGGCGTCCAGCGGCACGATCCACGGCGAGACGGAGGTGGCGAAGGACTTGCCGAGGAACGGGCCGAGCGGAACGTACTCCCAGCCCTGGATGTCGCGCGCGGACCAGTCGTTGACCAGGCAGACGCCGAAGACGTGCTCGCGGAAGCGGTCCAGGGCGACGGGCTCGCCCATCGTGCTGGGCGCGCCGACGACGAAGCCGACCTCGGCCTCGATGTCCAGCCGGCGGGTCGGGCCGAAGGACGGCACGGCGTCCGTCGGGGCCTTGCGCTGGCCGTGCGGGCGGACCACCGGGGTGCCGGAGACCACCACGGTGCCGGAGCGGCCGTGGTAGCCGATCGGCACGTGCTTCCAGTTGGGGGTCAGCGGCTCGGAGCCGGGACGGAGGATCCGGCCCAGGTTGGTGGCGTGGTGCTCGGAGGCGTAGAAGTCGACGTAGTCGGCGACCTCGAACGGCAGGTGCAGCTCCACCTCGGCGAGCGGCAGCAGCAGCGGCGCGAGGGCGTCCCGGTGGGACTCCTCGGTCAGCCAGCGGGTGAGCGCGGCGCGCACCTCGGTCCACACCGGGCGGCCCGCGGCGAGCAGGGGGTTGAGCGAGTCCGCGTCGAGCAGCGCGGACGGTTCCCCGGCGGCGCGGGCGGCGGCGCCGGCGTCCAGGACGAAGTCGCCGACGCGCACGCCGATCCGCCGCCGCCCCGGCCGGTCGCCGGCCGTGAAGACGCCGTACGGCAGGTTGTGCACGCCGAAGGGCGAGTCGTTCGCGGGGTCGAACCAGCTGCGGGGGGTGGTCAACGGTCCTCCTGGGGCGTCGGGTCGGGCGACAGCAGGCCGAGGGCGGCCAGGTCGTCCAGGGGCTCGGCGATGCTACAGGTGCCGAAAGCGGTGAACGAGTTGCGGATCACCGTGACCTGACGGTCACTCAGGGTGCGGGCCGCCTTGGCGAGCACTTCGCCGGAGCGCTCGGCGAGCACCTCGGCGGCCGCGGCCGGATCGGTCTCCTGTGCGGCCAGCAGCACGTTCAGGAAGCCGTGGTGCTCGAAGCCGGTCACCGGGTCGGTGTGCCGGACGGCGTTGTGCAGGCCGGCCGTGCACTTGTACGGCAGGCCGCGCCGCGCGCACCCGGTGAGGAAGGCGGCCAGCTCCCGCTCGTCCGGGAAGGCGCCGGCGACCACGCCGCCGGTGCGGAACTTGGCCCGGTAGGGGCTGTCGAGCAGCACGTCCAGCACCTCGTCCAGGCCGTCGCCGCGCAGCAGTTCGCGCGGCACCTCGACCGCGGCCGGCACGTCCGCCGGCAGCAGCAGGTCGAGTGCGGCGACCGCCTCCCGGGCGTCCCGGGTGGCGAGTTCGACGCCAGCCACCTCGAAGGGCGCGGCGGCGGACAGGGCCGGGCCGAGCTCCGCGCTGCCCCCCGGCAGCACCAGCCCGACCCGGAGGACGGGGACGGAGGCGGGGGCGGGGGCGGGATCCTGGGCCGCGGAGGGCCCGGGGCGCCGCGCCGCGGCCGCCAGCTCGTCGAGGCGGCCCGCTCCGCAGAGGAGCGGGCCGACCGCGTCGGCGTACCAGGCGGCGCGGTGCGCGCGGTGCGCGGGCACCGCGTCGGCGACCGGCAGGTTCCCGGGCGGGAACACCGCCGCGTCGTCGAACAGCCCCTGGAACAGCGGGGGGACGAGGGGGGCGGGGGAGGTGCTCACTGCTGCGGCCCCCGCCCCGACCACGTCCAGGCGTAGCCGGAGTCCTCCGAGGCGCGGCCGCCCTCGCCCAGCTCCAGCGGGCGGAAGGTGTCGACCATCACCGCGAGCTCGTCGAAGAAGTCCGCGCCGATGGAGCGCTCGTACGCGCCGGGCTGCGGGCCGTGGGTGTGGCCGCCGGGGTGCAGCGAGATCGAGCCCTGGCCGATGCCCGAGCCCTTGCGCGCCGCGTAGTCGCCGCCGCAGTAGAACATGACCTCGTCGCTGTCCACGTTGGCGTGGTAGTACGGCACCGGGATCGACAGCGGGTGGTAGTCCACCTTGCGGGGAACGAAGTTGCAGATCACGAACCCGTTGCCCTCGAACACCTGGTGGGCCGGCGGCGGCTGGTGGATCCGTCCGGTGATCGGCTCGAAGTCCCGGATGTTGAACGCGTACGGGTACAGGCAGCCGTCCCAGCCGACCACGTCGAACGGGTGGTGCGGCACGGTGTACCGGGTGCCCGAGATCCCGTTCGGGCCGCGGTGCTTGACCAGGACGTCGACGTCCCCGCTCTCGACCAGCAGCGGTCCGGACGGCGCGCGCAGGTCCCGCTCGCAGTACGGGGCGTGCTCCAGCAGCTGGCCGTACTTGGAGAGGTAGCGCTTGACCGGGGTGATGTGGCTGTTCGCCTCGATGCAGTAGGCGCGCAGCGGCTCGTCGCCGGCCGGCACCCAGCGGTGGGTGGTCGCCCGGGGGATGATCACGTAGTCGCCCTGGCCGACCTCCAGCGTGCCGAAGACCGTCTCCAGGGTGCCGGAGCCGGACTCCACGTACACGCACTCGTCGCCGAGCCCGTTGCGGTAGAGCTCGCTCGGCGCCCCGGCGGCGACGTAGGAGATCCGCACGTCGCCGTTGCCGAGGACGAGCCGGCGCCCGGCGACGACGTCCGCGGACTTCCACTCCTGGCCGGCGAACAGCTCGTGCAGCTTGAGGTGGCGGGGGAGCAGGGGGTGGTTGGGCACCGTCGACTGGTCGGGCAGCTCCCACGGCACGGCGTTCACGACGGCCGAGGGGATGCCCCGGTGGTAGAGCAGCGAGGAGTCCGAGGAGAACCCCTCCTCGCCCATCAACTCCTCGTAGTACAGCCCGCCCTCGGGCGTGCGGTGCTGGGTGTGCCGCTTGGGCGGGATGCTGCCCAGCTGCCGGTAGTACGCCATCGTCCCTGCTCCTCCCGGGCCTTCCTGTGGCCCAGAGCTTCCTACGGCTTCAGCGGTGGCTGCGCGCCCCGGGGCGGGTCGGCCCCGGAGGCGGTCGGCCCCGGAGGCCCGCCGGCCTCCGGGGCGGTCCGCGTCAGAGGTTGCCGCGGCGCTCCTGCTCGCGCTCGATGGCCTGGAAGAGCGCCTTGAAGTTGCCCTTCCCGAAGCCCAGCGAACCATGCCGCTCGATGAACTCGTAGAAGACGGTCGGGCGGTCGCCGATCGGCTTGGTGAAGATCTGCAGCAGGTAGCCGTCCTCGTCGCGGTCGACCAGGATGCCGCGGCTCTTCAGCTCCTCGATCGGCACCCGGACCTTGCCGATGCGCTCGCGCAGGGCGGGGTCGTCGTAGTACGAGTCGGGGGTGTTCAGGAACTCGACGCCGCGCGAGCGCAGCACGTCGACGGTGGTGAGGATGTCGTTGGTGGCCAGCGCCATGTGCTGGCAGCCCGCGCCGGTGTAGAACTCCAGGTACTCGTCGATCTGCGAGCGCTTCTTGGCGACGGCCGGCTCGTTGAGCGGGAACTTCACCCGGTGGTTGCCGCTGGCGACGACCTTGGACATCAGCGCGGAGTAGTCGGTGGCGATGTCGTCGCCCACGAACTCGGCCATGTTCACGAAGCCCATGACCTTGTTGTAGAAGGTGACCCACTCGTCCATCTTGCCGAGCTCGACGTTGCCGACCGCGTGGTCCAGGGCCTGGAACAGGCGGCGCGGGGAGCCCTCCGGGTGCTGCACCTTGCTCTGGGCGGCGATGTAGCCGGGCAGGTACGGGCCGGTGTAGCGGGAGCGGTCGACCAGGGTGTGGCGGGTCTCGCCGTAGGTGGCGATCGCGGCGCGGCGCACGGTGCCGTTCTCGTCGGAGACGTCGTTCGGCTCCTCCAGGACGGTGGCGCCCTGGGCGCGGGCGTGCGCGATGCACTTGTCGACGTCCGGGACCTCCAGGGCCAGGTCGACGACGCCGTCGCCGTGGCGGCGGTGGTGGTCCAGCAGCGGGCTGTCGGGGGAGACGCCGCCCTTGATCACGAAGCGGCAGGAGCCGGAGCGCAGGACGAAGGCCTTGCGGTCGCGGCGGCCGGTCTCCGGCCCGGAGTAGGCGACCAGCTCCATGCCGAAGACGGCCTGGTAGAACTGGGCCGTCTGGGTGGCGTTGCCGACCACGAACACGACGGCGTCCTGCGCGGTGACCGGGAACGGGTCGCTGGCGGGGTCGTGCTCGACGAGGCCGACGAGGCGGCGCAGCTGCTCGGCGTCGAGACCGGCCTCGCGCTCCTCGGGGGTCAGCTCAAGGGCGTGGGACTGCGGGGTCATCGGTCGTTCCTCCACATTGAGGCCTCGGCATTGAGGCATCCGCTTGAGGCGGCCGCTCCGCGGGGGGTGGGGCGAGGGGGATGCGGGCGGCTGAGCGCAGAGCTTGCTCCAGTCGGGCGGGTTGGGCAACAGATCGGATTTTCACTGTTCAATGTGTACAAGGTGATCAGGAAATCGCTGGTCGGGCTGTGCAGAATGCTCGGTCGATCCAGGGTGTTTCACGAGTTCTGCGTATCGGGCCCGATCGGACGTGTGCGCTGGTCAGGGCGCTGGTCAGGGCGCTGGTCGGGGCGCTGGTCGGGACGGCGGTCAGGGCGAGGGTGGGGGCGGGGGTAGGCGCAGGGTGCCGGCCGGCTCACGCCGGGGGCCCGCAGGGGACGAGGTGGCCGCCGAACCAGTCGCGGGCCAGCTCGGCGACCCGGTCCAGCGTGCCGGGCTCCTCGAACAGGTGACCGGCGTGCGGGACCACCGCCAGCTCACTGTCGCAGCGCAGCCGCTCGCGCGCCCGCCGGTTCAGCTCGATCACCGCCTCGTCCCGGCCGCCGACGATCAGCAGCGTCGGCGCGAGCACGGCGCTCAGCGCGTCCTCCCCGGCGAGGTCGGGCCGCCCGCCCCGGGAGACCACCGCGCCCACGCCGTGGCCCAGCCGGGCGGCCGTCCACAGCGCGGCGGCGGCCCCGGTGCTGGCGCCGAACAGGCCCAGCGGCAGGAACGGGCCGCCGCCCTCGCGGGCCTGCTCGGCGGGCAGCGCGCGGGCCACGTCGGTCAGCCGGGCGCCCAGCAGGTCGACGTCGAAGACGTTGCGCCGGTCCTCCTCCTCGTCCTCGGTGAGCAGGTCGAACAGGAAGGTGGCCAGCCCGCCGCGGTTCAGGTGGGCGGCCACGTGGCGGTTGCGCGGGCTGTGCCGGCCGCTGCCGCTGCCGTGCGCGAACACCACGATGCCGCGGGCGCCGGCGGGGACGGTCAGCCGGCCGGTCAGCCGGGCGCCGGCGGCCGGGAGCGTCAGCTCGTGGTCGGACGCCTCCTGCCCGCTGTCGGGGGCCGGAGCGGCCGCGACGTCGGCGCGGGCCGCGGCGAGGTGGCGCAGCACCTCGGCGTCCTCGGTCTGCGCGAAGTCCGCGTAGAACTCGCCGATCGCGAAGAACGGCGACGGCGTACCGACGCAGACCAGCTCGTCGGCGACCCCGGCCAGCCGCTGCGTCCAGTCCGGCGGCGCCACCGGCACGGCGAGCACCACCCGCGCCGCCCCGCGCGCCCGCACGATCAGACAGGCGGCCCGGGCCGTCGAACCGGTCGCGATGCCGTCGTCGACCACGACCACCGTCCGCCCGCGCAGGTCGACCGGCGGACGGCCGCCCCGGTAGCGCCGCGCCCGGCGCTCCAACTCGACCCGCTCGCGCGCCTCCACGGCGGCCAGCTGCTCCGGGGTGACCCCGGCGGGCCGCAGCACCTGGTCGTTGATCACCCGCACCCCGTCCTCGCCGATCGCCCCCATGCCCAGCTCCGGCTGGTACGGCACGCCCAGCTTGCGGATCACACAGATGTCCAGCGGCGCGTCCAGCGCGTCGGCGACCTCGGCGGCCACCGGGACGCCGCCGCGCGGCAGGGCCACCACCACGGTGCCGGGGCCGCGCCAGCGGCCCAGCAGGGCGGCCAGCCGGCGGCCCGCGTCGGTGCGGTCGGTGAAGTGGGTACCGGTGGCGTGCATGGTCTCGGCCTCCCGTTCCACCGTACGTCGCCGGGGCGGTGCGCGGACTTCCTCCGGCCCCGGCCGGTACGCCGCCGTGAACCCGGCGGCCCGGGGCGTCCCGGGCGGGGCCGGGACGCGGATGGGGCCGGCCGCCCGTGCGTCCGGGACGGCGGGCGGTCCAGCGTGGTGCACACCGGCCCGGTGGGCCCTCCCTCACCCACCGGGCCGTTCGACCCGCCGTCCCGCCGAAGGAGCCGATCCGTGTCCATCCCCCACCCGCAGCGCCGTCCCGCCGCCCCGGACGGGTCCGGCGCCCCCGGTGCGTCCGCCGCCCCCTCCGGCGCCGCTGACGTGTCCGTCGCACACGGCGGCACCGCCGACGCGTCCGCCGCGCACGGCGGCGGCCACGGCCTGCACGCCACCGGCGACCCGGCGAACGGCGGTCCCGCCACCGGCTGGACGGTCGCCACCGCCCTGCCCGTCAGCTACCGGGTCCGCTTCACCCCCGGCGTGCTGGACCCGGGCAACCCGGCGCTCGCCAGGGCCGGCGGCCCGCCCGGGCGCCGGCTCGTCGTCGTCGACGCCCGCGTCCACGAACTGCACGGCCACCGCCTGCGGCGCTACCTGGCCGCCCAGGGCGTCGAGTACGAGACGCACGTCCTGCTCGCCCACGAACAGGTGAAGACCATGGACGCGGTGTTCCAGGTCGCCGACCGGATGGACGCCTTCGGGATCTCCCGCCGCGGCGAACCGGTGATCGCGATCGGCGGCGGCGTGCTCACCGACGTGGTCGGCCTCGCCTGCAGCCTCTACCGCCGCTCCACGCCCTTCGTACGGGTCCCGACCACGCTGATCGGCCTCGTCGACGCGGGCGTCGGTGCCAAGACCGGCGTCAACCACGGCCGCCACAAGAACCGCCTGGGCACCTACCACCCCGCCGTCGACACCCTGCTCGACCCGGCCTTCCTCGCCACCCTGGACCGGCGCCACATCGGCAACGGGCTCGCCGAGATCCTCAAGGTCGCGCTGATCAAGGACGAGACCCTGTTCGGCCTGCTCGAACGGCACGGCCGCGGCCTGCTCGACACCCGCTTCCAGTCCCCGGGCGCCGGCGCCGCCGTGCTCGGCCGCGCCGTCCACGGCATGCTCCAGGAGCTCCAGCCCAACCTCTGGGAGCACCGCCTGGAACGCCTCATGGACTACGGACACTCGTTCAGCCCGACGGTCGAGATGCGCGCGCTGCCCGAACTGCTGCACGGCGAGGCGGTCTGCGTCGACATGGCGCTCACCACCGTCGTCGCCCGGCGCCGCGGCCTGCTCGACGCCGGACAGGCCGAACGCGTCCTGCGGCTGATGCGGCGGCTCGAACTGCCCGTCTGGCACCCGCTGGTGGAGCCCGCCACGCTCGCCGAGGCGCTCGCCGACACCGTCCGCCACCGCGACGGGCGGCAGCGGCTGCCGCTGCCCTCCGGCATCGGCGCGGGCGTCTTCGTCGACGACCTCGACGCGGCCGAACTCGCCGACGCGGCCGGGCGGCTGCGCACCTGGTCGGCCGCCGAGGCCGGCGGGGCCGGTAGGGCAAGTGGGGCTAGTGAGACCAGTGGGGCCGGCGGGGCCGAGGGAGCGCTGCGGGGGAGTGGGACGCGTGCGTAGCGCCGTCGTGATCGCCGACACCACCGTCCCGGCCGACGTCCACGGCGTGCACGGCGCGGCCGGTGTCACCCAGTGGACCTGCCTCGCCCGCCGCGCGGGACTCGCCGGGGACTGGGAGGCCGTCGAATGGGCGCGCATCCCGGCGGGCGGGACCAGCGGTGAGCACCTCCACACCCGCACCCGCGAGGTGTACGTACTGCTCGCCGGGGCGGGCGAGGTCACCCTCGACGGCCGCCCCCACGCCGTCCGGGCGGGCGACGCCGTGCTGACGGCCGTCGGCACCCGGCACGGCCTGCGCAACACCGGGACCGGGCCGCTGGAGTGGCTGGTCATCGAACTGCCCGCCGGCCAGGAGCCCCCGGGCCCGGTCGGCAGCACCGTGGTCCGCGACCTGCGGCGCGCCGGACCGCTCGACCCCTCCGCCGTCATCGGCGGACCGCTGCGCCTGCTGAGGCACGTCGAACTGGCCACCGGGGAGCGTGAGTTCCTGCTCGCCGACGGCGTCGAGCACACCGCCTTCGTCCTCGGCGGCCACGGCCGGGCGGGCGCCGGGGGCGTCCGGGTGCCGCTGCGCCCCGGGACGGCGCTCACCCTGCCGCTCGGAACCGCGGTCGATCTGACGGCGGGCCCCGGCGGCCTCGCCTACCTGCACGCCGAACTCGTGGCACGGGGCGGGGAGCCGAGGGGTGGGGAGTCGCGGGGAGCGGATTCGCGGGGCGGGGAGCCGTGGGGCGGTGGGCCGCGATGATCGTCACCCGGACCGCCGCGCCCCGCCTGCTCCTCGGCCCCGGCGCCCAGCGGATCCGCACCCGCTGCCTCGCCCGCCAGGGCATGCTGCACAGCGAGTGCGAGGCCTTCGAACACGTCAACCTCGGCCCCGGCGCCTGCTACGACCTCGCCGGCCGCGACGCCACCGAGGCAGCCTGGTACGTGCTGCGCGGCCCCGTCCTCCTGCTCGACTGCCCGGACCATCCGCTGCGCCTGCTCGACCGCGGCACCCTGCTGCTCGCCCCGCGCGGCGAGTCCGTGCACCTGCACGGCGGCCCGCTCGGCGCGGAACTCCTCTGCCTGACCGTGCTGCCGGACGAGGTGAGCGCCGCGCTGCCGGAACGCCGGCCCGAGGCCGCGAGGAGCGCGACGCCGGTCGGGGGACCGCGGCGGTAGCGGGTCGGCCGCCGGAGCCGCTCCGGCCGCGGTCCCGGGGCCGTCCCGCGTCGGCCGGGACGGTCCCGGGGCCGTCACGGGTGGGGCCGGGGCCGTCCTGGCCGGGGGTGCGGGGCGCGGTCGGGGCCGGCGGCTCAGGCGGGCGGGGCGGCGGGCGGCGCAGCGTGGGGGCCTGAGTTCGGACGGGAGGAGGCCGCCATGCGTCGAAGTGTCCGGCTCGACCGGCGGATCCAGGCCGGTGCCGCCCACGTCTCCCTCGCGGTGCGCGGCGGCGAGCCGTCGTGGTCCGAGTTCGGGTCGCGGCTCGGCGAGTTCGCGGCCGCCCGGTTCCTCGTGGTGACCGATGGCACGGCGCCGCCCGGCCCGCTCGCCCGGGTCCGCGCGCTCGCCGCCGGCCGGGCGCCCACCACCGTGCACGACCTGCGCGACGGTCCGCTCCCGGACCCCGGCCCGACCGCCGGCACCGTGGTCGTCGCCGTCGGCGGCGAACACGCCTGCGGAATCCCGGCCGACGTCCGGGTGCCCACGGACCTGGCCGCCGCCTGCGGTCCCGCGCAGGCCGTGCACCACCCCGTCACGGCCGCGCTGGCCTGGGTCCGGGCCGACCTGCTCGCCGCCCGCCCCGCCGGGCGCACCCGGGCCGGGATGGTCGCCGTCGTCCGCCACGTGCTCGCCGTCTGCCCGGCCCAGTACCCGATGCTCGCCGCCCTCCTCCGCCCCGAGGCCCGGTACGACGCGCCGACCCTCGCGGCGCTGCTCGCCCTGTGCGCCGACGCGCGGTCCGCCCTGGTCTGCTTCGACCCCGGCGAGACCGGACCCGCGCTGGCCCTCGGCTACGGCCGGAGCCTCGCCGAGGCGGTGCGTGCCGTCGCCGGTCCCGCCCTGGCGCCCGGCGACGCCGGGGCGTTGGGCCTGCTGCTCGCCGCCCGGGCGGCGGCCCGGCTCGGCCTGGCGGCCGGCGCCACCGGCTGGGCCCACCGGGAGCTGCTGGCCCGCAACGGCTCGGCGACCGTCCTGCCCGCCGGGGTGGACACCGACCGGCTGACCGCCGCGCTCGTCGCCGCGACCCGGCCCGGGCTGCTGCTCCTGGCCGAGCTCGGCCGCCCGTACTGTGCCGGCGGCCGGCTGCTGACCCCGGTGGACGGCGCGGTGCTGGGGGCCGCCGTGGCGGGCCTGGCGGACCGCCCAGGGGCGGGCGTCCCGCGCAGCCGGACCGCCGGGGCCGAGCCGGTAGGGGCCGAGCCCGTCGGACCCGAGCCCGCCGTCTGCGAGCCCGCCGTCTGCGAACCCGTCGGCGCCCGTCCGGTCCCGGCCCCCGGGCCGGGCCCGGGCGGGGCTCGGGATCGGGCCGGGAGCGGGTCGGGCGCAGGCCGGGAGTAGGACGGGACGGGGTTCCCGTGCGACCGGGACGGCAGGCGCCACACCGTGGAGGACAGAGGCGGCCCAGTAGGGACCGCAGGACACCAGAAGGAGTTCCCGTCATGTCGGGCACCGTCATCACCGACCTTCGCCGGCGCGGCGCCGTCGACCCCAGCCGGGTGCTGACCGGACCGCTGCGCGCCGTCGGACTCCAGTGGCTGGACCCGGGCCGCAGCGTCGAGATCACCGCCGAGGCCGTCGAACGCGCCCTGTACATCACGGCGGGCTCGGGCACCGCCACGGCGCCCGGGACCGGGACCGGGAGCGAGGCCGAGGCCGAGGCCGACGACGACGCGTCGACGGCCGACGACTCCCGGATCCCGCTGGTCGAGGGGACCGCCGTGACCCTGCCGCTCGGCTCGCGCACCGTGCTCACGGCCGGCACCGCCGGTCTGGAGTTCTTCCACGCGGTGCTCGCCGTCGCCGGCCACCCGGGCCGGGCCATGGCCCACCCGGCGGCGGAACGGCCGACCACCGAGCGGCCGACCGCGGGACAGCCCGTCGAGCGGCCCACCGCCGAACGGCCCGTTGAACGGCCCACCGCCGAGCGGCCTGTTGAACGGCCCACCGCCGAGCGGCCCGCCGTCGAACGCGCGGAGACCGAGCGTTCGGACCCCGACCACCCGGACCACCCCGAAACCCCTCCGAGTCCGAAGGGAGGCGAGCCACGGTGATCGTCACCACCGCGACGGCCTCGGCCGCCGTCATCCTCGGCCCGAACGGCGAGCGGGTGCGCCTGCGCTGCCTGGCACGCCGCTCCATGCTCACCAGCGCCTGCGACAGCTTCGACCACCTGCGGCTCAGCCCCGGCGCCCACCACGCGCTGCCGGGGCAGCCCGAGGGCGAGACCGTCCTGTTCGTCGCGCGCGGCTCCCTGCTCGTCGGCCAGAGCCACGACGAGCCGGACCACCTGGCCGTCGACGGCGACCTGCTGCTGGCGACCCGGGGCCGCACGCTGCTCCTGGAGGCGGGCCCGCTCGGGGCCGAGGTGCTCTGCCTGGCCCTGGCCGCGCCCCGCCGCACCACCGCGACCCGGCGCTCCCTGGCCCGGCGGCGCGCCGAACGACGGAGCCGGCCATGACGGGCCCTGCCGCCGGGACCGCCGCTCCCGCCGAGGCCCCCGCCGCCACCGCGTCGGCGGGGGCCCGAGACGCGGCGGCCCCCGCCACGATGGCGGCGCTGCGGATCGAGGCGCCGCACCGGGTCGCCCTCGCCCGGGTGCCGCGACCGGCGCCGCCCGGACCGGACGAGGTCGCCGTGCGCACCTCCCTGGTCGGCCTCTGCGGCACCGACCTCGAACTCCTCCACGGCTCCGCCTCCTACCTGCGCGACGGGCGGGCCCGCTTCCCGCTCGTCCCGGGACACGAATGGTGCGGAACGGTCGCCGAAGTCGGCCGCGACGTCACCGGGTTCGCGCCCGGCGACCGGGTGGTCGGGCACACCATGGTGCACTGCGGCCTCTGCCGGATGTGCCGGCGCGGCCACCGCCCGCTCTGCGAACGCCTCACCGAGGTCGGCCTCTACGGCCGCCCGGGCGCCGCCGCCGAGTACGTGCTGCTGCCGGAGCGCTCGCTGTCCCGGATTCCCGGACAAGTTCCGGACCGGGAGGCCGTGTTGACCGAGCCGGCGGTCACCGTGGTGGCCGGCCTGGAACAGTCCCGCTGCCGGCTGGGCGACCGGGTGGTCGTCCTCGGCACCGGAACGATCGGCCTGCTCGCCGTCCAACTCGCCGCCCGCCTGGGCGAGTCGGTGGACGCGGTGGGCATCGACCCGGCCGGGCGGCGGCTCGCGCTGCGCTGCGGCGCGCGCCGCGCCCTGAGCCCCGCGCAGGCGCGCGCCGCCGGAATCGCCCGCTACTCGCTCGCGGTCGAGGCGGCGGGCGTGGCGGAGACGTTCACGCTCGGCCTCGACCTGCTCGAACCGGGCGGCCGGCTCGCCGTGATCGGCGTGGCCGGCAGCCCGTGCCCGGACTTCACCCCGGGCCAACTCGCCCTGCGCGGGCTGGAGGTGATCGGCGTCCGGCACGGCCTGGACCACTACGACCGCACCCTGCGGCTGTTCCGGGACGGCGTCCTGGCGGCCGAGCCGCTGATCGCCGCCGTGCTGCCGCCGTCCGCCGGGCCGGAGGCGTTCCGGCTGCTGGCGGGCGGCCGCAGCGGTCCGCCCAAGGTGCTCCTCGACTTCGGCCGCGCCGCCGACCCGCCGCCCATCCCTCGACCCACGACGCCCGGGGGGCCCGCAGGCCCCGTCACCGAAGGAGATCCCACGTGATCCTCGTACCCGCCGCCGTCCCCCGGACGGCCCCCGCGTTCCGGCGGCTGATCGACCCGCAGCACCTGCCGTCCGCGCGCGGCGGGCTGACCGTCGAGACCCTGCCGCCCGGCGTCCGCGTCGAGCACCACCCCTCCCGGGTGGGCGAGTCCGTGACGCTGGTGCTCTCCGGCGGGATCCGCTCGGCCGGGCGCGTGCTCGGCCCGGGCGAGGGCCTCTACCACCCGCCCGGAAGCTCCTGCGGACTCACCGCGCTGCCCGGCGCGCCCGCCGCCGTGCTGACCGTCCGGCCCCTCGCGGTGCCCGGCGACCGGCCCGCGCAGCGCCTCTGGCCGGTCCCGCTCGCACCGCCGAGGCCCGGCGCCCGGTCCCGCGGCGGAGCCCACGAATCGCCTGCCCCCGGGCCGTACGCCCCTGAGCCGACCGCCCCCGGGCCGCCCGCCCCGACCGTGCCCGCCGCGCGCGACGGCGACAGCGGTGTCGGCGCCGACGCCGACACCGGCCACCCGGCCGCCCCGATCGCCGGCTCGACCGGCATGGCGGTCCGCTGGCTCGCCACCGACGAGACGGTCGGCGCCCGCCGACTCACCGTCGCCGCCTCGGTGTTCTGCGTCGGCGGCAGCCACGACCTGCACCGGCACCCGCACGCCGACGAGTTCTTCCTCGTCCTCTCCGGCGGCGGCACCCACCTCACGGACGCCACCGAGGTGCCGGTCCGCGCCGGTGACCTGGTGTTCGTCCCGGCCGGCGAGTGGCACGGCTTCCGGACCGGCCCGGCCGGCCCGACCGCCGCCCTCTACGGCTACCTGGGCGCGCCGAGCCTCGCCCGGGCCGGCTACCAGGTCCGCCCCGCCGCCGTGCCGGAGGCGCGTCGATGAGCATCCCCGGACCGCACCACCGGCACCCCGAGGGCGGCGGCCCGGCCGCGCCGCCCTCGGTGGCCGTCGTCACCGGAGCCAGCTCCGGCATCGGCCGCGCCACCGCGATCGCCCTCGCCCGGGCCGGGCACACCGTGGCGATCGGCTACCGCACCGACCGCGACGCCGCCCGCCGCACGGCCGCACAGGCCGAGCTGGCCGGCGCGCGGACCGTGCTGCTGCCGCTCGACCTCGCCGACCCCGAGGGCGCGGCGCAGGCCGTGCTCGGCGCGGCCGACCAGCTCGGCGGCATCGACGTCCTGGTCAACTCCGCCGGGATCAACCGCCGTTCCCCCGTCCTGGAGGAGACCCTGGACGACTGGCGGCGGATCCTCGCGGTGGACCTCACCGGACCCTTCGCCTGCGCCCGGGCGGCCGCCAGTCGGATGGTCGGCCAGGGCCGCGGCGGGCGGATCGTCAACGTCACCTCCGTCCACGAGTTCACCCCGATCCCGGGCGGCGCCGCCTACTGCGCCGCCAAGGGCGCGCTCGGCGCCCTCACCAGGGTGATGGCCCTGGAGCTCGCGCCGTACGGGATCACCGTGAACGCGGTCAGCCCCGGCGAGACCGCCACCCGGATGAACGGCGTCCTCGACGACCGCGACCTCAGCGGCCACACCCGGCCCGCCATCCCGGTGGGCCGCCCGGGCCGGGCGGCGGAGGTCGCCGCGGCCATCGTCCACCTGACCGGCCCGGACGCCGCCTACACCACCGGGGTCTCGCTCACCGTGGACGGCGGCCTGAGCCTGATGAGCGCGGTCGCCAACCAGCGCGACGCCGCCCACGAGCGGCCCTTCCCCGCCGAGGCCCCCGGAAGGAGTGCCCCATGACCGGCATCCCCGGCGCACGCGCCGTGCACCACGTCGCCTACACCGTCCCCGACCTCGACCAGGCGGTGGCGTTCTTCACCGACGTGCTCGGCGCGCGCCTGCTCTACCGCCTCGGGCCGGTCGCCGCACCCCCCGGGGACGGCGACTGGATGACCCGCCAACTCGGCGTCCACCGCTCGGCGGTGGCGCACATCGCGATGCTGCGCCTCGGCCCGGTCGGCAATCTGGAGCTGTTCCAGTACACCGCCCCGGACCAGCGCCGCGAGCAGCCCGCCAACAGCGACTGGGGCGGACACCACCTCGCGATCGCGGTCGACGACGTGGACCGCGCCGTCGCCTACCTGCGGGAGCAGCCGGGCGTCGAGGTGCTGGGCGAACCGCAGACCGTCGCCGACGGCGGGCCGATCGACGGCGACCGCTGGGTGTACTTCCGCACGCCCTGGGGCCTCCAGCTGGAGGTGCTCGCGATGCCGCCCGGGATGCCCTACGAACGGTCCACCCCCGACCGGCTGTTCACGCCCCGGGCGCCGTGGGACATCGCCGTCGCGCGGCCGGACGGGACGGACCCGTCGTGATCGAGACCACCGCCGCCGTGGTGCGGGAGACCGGCGGCCCGTTCCGCCCGGAGACCGTCCGGCTGGACGGACCGCGCGCGGACGAGGTGCTGGTGCGGATCCGCGCCGTCGGGATCTGCCACACCGACCTGAGCGTGCGGGCCGGCCGCACGCCCGCGCCGCTGCCCGCCGTCCTCGGCCACGAGGGCGCGGGTACCGTCGAGGCGGTCGGCCGGGCCGTCACCCGGGTGCGGCCCGGCGACCGTGTCGTGCTGACCTTCGACTCCTGCGGCGCCTGCCCGCCCTGCCGGGCCGGCCTGCCGGTGCGCTGCGACCACTGGGCCGCGCTCAACCTGTTCGGCGGCTTCCGGCTGGACGGCAGCGCCACCGTGCACGGGACGGGCCGCCACCGCGGCGCCGCGCTGCACGGCCACTTCTTCGGGCAGTCCTCGTTCGCCGGCTACGCGCTGGCCGACGAGCGCAACGCCGTGCCCGTCACCGGCCCGCCTGTGCCGTTCGAGGTGCTGGCGCCGCTCGGCTGCGGCGTGCAGACCGGGGCGGGCGCGGTGTTCAACGTGCTGCGCCCCGAACCCGGCGACACGCTGGCCGTGTTCGGCGCGGGCGCGGTGGGGCTGGCCGCCGTCCTGGCGGCCCGGTCGACACCGGTGGTGCGGATCGTCGCCGTCGACCTGCGCCCGGACCGGCTCGCCCTGGCGCGGGAGCTCGGGGCCACCGACGTCGTGGACGCGGCCGCCGGGGACCCGGTGGCGGCGGTCCGCGAGCTCACCGGCGGGCGCGGCGCGCAGCACGCGCTGGAGACCAGCGGCAGCGTGCGCGCGCTGCGGCAGGCGGTCGAGGCGCTGGCCGTCGGCGGGACCTGCGGGGTGGTGGGCGCGCCGCCGGCCGGCAGCGAGGTGGGCCTGGACGTCCCCGGGCTGCTCGCCCGGGCGCCCCGGATCGTCGGGGTGAACCAGGGGGCGAGCGTGCCGGAGCGGTTCCTGCCGGTGCTGGTGGACCTGTTCCGGGCGGGACGGCTGCCGGTGGACCGGCTGGTGCGGACCTTCCCGTTCGCGGCGGTCGAGGAGGCGGCCGCGGCGGCGGAGTCGGGGGAGGTGGTGAAGCCGGTGCTGATGCTGCCCTGAGCTGCGCCGACGGGCCCGCCGTCGCGTCCGCCGTCCTGTCCGCCGTCCCGTTCTGGGACCGGAACGGGACGGCGGGCCCATGCGCCCGGGGCGCGGCGACGGCCAGAGTGGGAGGCGGAGCGGTTGATCGACTCGACCGTTCGGAGCTGAAGAATTTGGAGTACCCCCCATGGCAACGAACACGGCATCGAAGACGCTCGGCGTCGCGTCCGTCATCGTCGGCCTCGCCGCAGCGGCGGCGGTCGTCAGGAGCGCCGTCGGTGGCGCGGCGGCCAAGGTGACCCCCGCGGCCGAGAGCGTGGCGGAGACCGCGCGCAGCTGCAAGCCGGGCGAGAGGGACTGCGGGCACTGATCGCCTGCGGAAGCCTCGTCCTCGCATCCTCCCCGCCCGATCCTCCTTCCCCCGTCCGTCCCGTCCCGCCCCCGGCGCCGGAGCCCCCGGCGCCGGGGGCGGGCGGCCGGTGCGGGTGAACGACTGACAGATGACAGAGTCTGAAATCTGTCATCTGTTATCTGAAATCTGTCAGTTGTCAGTTGTCGGCGCCCGACCGTCGGTTACCCGTGCCGAGCCCCTCTTGCGAGGGGTGCCGGGGGAGGACCGCCAGCACCCGGGTGCCGCTCTCCCTGGGGAGCCGATCGACGGTGCAGCGTCCGCCGATCTCGGCAGCCCGGTCCGCCATCGACCGCAGACCGACCCCGGCCGTCGGGTCCGCCGTGTCCGCCGTGTCCGCGTCCGCACCGACCGCCGTGCTCGTCGCGCCCGTCGCGTCCGCACCGACCGCCGGAACGGGGGCGGCCTGGACGAGGCCGAGGCCGACCCCGTCGTCCTGGACGGTCAGCGTCAGGTTCGCCTCGTCCGCCCGGAGCGCCACCCGGGCGTGCCGGGCACGGGCGTGCCGCAGCACGTTGTTCAGCGCCTCGGCGGTGATCCGGTACGCGGCGACCTCGACGGCGGCCGGTAGCTCCGGCAGCGGGTCCGGTTGCAGCGCGGCGGAGACGGCGAGCCCGTCGCCGCTGAACGAGGCCGCCAGATGCTGGACGGCGCGGGTGAGGCCGAACTCGCCGAGCGGCGCGGGCCCGAGGCGGTCGGTGATCCGCCGCACCTCCTTGATCGCCATCGCCAGGTCGCCCGAGACGCCCCGCAGCGTCTGCGCGATCGCCTCCGGTCCGGCCCCGGCTCCGGCTCCGGCGCCCGCGCCGGAGCCGTCCGCCGCCGCCGAGGCCGCGTTGTCGACCCGCAGCCGCAGCCCGGCCAGCGCCGGCCCGAGCCCGTCGTGGATGTCCCGCCGGAGCCACCGTCGCTCCTCCTCGCGCGCCGCGACGATCTGCTCCCGGCTGGCCTGCAGGTCCTCCTGCAGCCGCAGCGAGGCGACGGCCGGCGAGGCCTGGTCGGCGAGCGAGCGCAGGATGTCGACGTCGCTGGACTCCAACCGCTCCTCACCGGCCCGCAGCCCGACCGTCAACTCGCCGATCACCGCCCCGTTGTGGACCAGTTCGAAGCCCTGGACCCGCCCGTCCAGCCGCCCCACCGCGGCCAGCGACCGGCGCCCGGCCCGGGTGGTGACGGCCAGCGCCACCCCCGGCAGCCGCAGTTCGTCCGCGACGGCGGTGCACAGCGCCGACGGCAGCCGCTCCGGCTCGACCACCTGCCGGACCTGCCCGGCCAGCGTCCGCAGCACCTGGTAGGGCTGGGCGCGGTCGCCGTAGTAGAGCCGGTCCACCACGCCCACGGCCCACCGGGCGGCCCGCGGCAGGCCCGCGCCCAGCGCGAAGACCAGCGCGATCAGCACCAGCGCGGCGGCGCCCCGGCCGGGCACCAGCCACCCCGACAGCACCGCCGCGCACACCACGAACACCACGGTGAGCCCGGTGGCGAGCAGCAGTCCGGTCAGCACGGACCGGGCCGCGCGGTCCAGCCGCCACCCCCCGTCGCGCACCACCAGGAACCCCACGGCCACGGCCCACACCGCCCCGGCCGCCGTGAACAGCGAGTAGCTCAGCCAGTACTCGTACTGGAACCGGCGCATGTAGTAGTCCTGCATGCCGGCCCAGAGCAGGTAGGCGCCCAGCATCCCGGCGATGTGCGCGCGCTGCCGGGGCGCGGTGCGCCGCAGCAGCCGCGCCAGCAGGACGGCGGTCACGATGCCGATCAGCAGGTACCGGACCGGGTCGTAGAGGCTCTCCAAATGGTCGTAGACGGAGCCGAAGAAGTTCGCGGGCGGGCTGTCGGCGAGCGGGTTGGGGTGTCCGAAGACGGTCGTGCGGTCCAGGAAGGACATCTCGTACGGCAGCTCCCACAGCGTCACGGCGCCGATGTACCACCACCACCGGCGCGTGGTGAGCCGGCCGGCCGGCAGCCAGAGCGGCAGCACGTACAGCAGGGTCTGGTTGACGGTGTCGCACACCCCGCGCACCACCGCCGCCGCGCCCACGATCCCGGGATCGGAGACCTCCACCCAGACGGGTGCCGCGGTCGCGCTCGGCAGGATCGCCGTCAGCGCGTAGAGCAGCATCACCCAACCGAGCGGATTTCCCGGCCGGTGCGCGTGCAGCAGCATCCCTGCACCCGCGGTCGGCAGCGCGTAGAGCAGGATCGCCAACTGGTCGCGGGGCCCCTCGATGCCCGGCGCGCCGAGGTGGACCAGGACGTAGCAGACCCAGAGGGTGGCGACCGCCAGGCAGAGCACGGTGACCGCCGCCGCGGCGGTGAGCTGGCGCTGCGCGGCCGTGCGGCGCGGCAGGGGCCCGGCGGGCGTGCGCGGCCGGGGACGGAAGGGGATCACCGTGGTCATGGCACCGCCTAGGGACGGGTGGGAGGGGGCCCACCGACGACCGGTCGCCGGGCCGGGCGCGCTGTGTCCAGTCTCGGCCACCCGCGGTCCCGGGCGCATGGGGCAGCGGTCTTGTCCGCCCAGGCGCGCGGCGCGCGGCGCGGCGCGTTCCCGCGGCCGCCAGGCCTGTCACGGAAAGTCACACCGGCATCGCTGGTAGTGTCGGCCAGGTGGATGAAGAACAGCCCGCCGAAGGCCCGCGGGAACCGGAGGGCCGCCCGGACGAGGAGTCGCCGGCCGCGCCCGTGCGGGTCCTGATCGTCGACGACCACCCGCTGTTCCGGGAGGGCCTGAAGGCCGCCCTCGAAAGCGCCGAGGGCATCGCCGTCGTCGCCGAGGCCGAACGCGCCGGGGACGTGCCGGAGGCGGTCGCCCGCCACCGCCCGGACGTCGTCGTCATGGACCTCTCGCTGCCGGACGGCTCCGGGCTGGAGGCCACCCGCCGGCTCTCCGCCGAGCAGCCCGCCCCGCCGGTGCTGATGCTCACCATGGCCGACGACGACGGCAGCCTGCTCGCCGCCCTCCAGGCCGGGGCCCGCGGCTACCTGGTGAAGGGCGCGGGCCGTGAGGAGGTGCTGCACGCGGTGCGCACCGTCGCGGCCGGCGGCGCGGTGTTCGGCGCGGACGTCGCCGAGCGGATCACCACCCTGCTCGCCGGGGCCCGGGTGCGGGAGGCCGGCCAGCTCTTCCCGGCGCTCACCGCCCGCGAGGCGGAGGTCCTCGACCTGGTGGCCCGCGGACTGGACAACCGCCGGATCGCCCGGGAACTGGTCGTCGCCGAGAAGACGGTCCGCAACCACGTCACCCACATCTTCGAGAAGCTGCACGTCGCGACCCGCGCGGAGGCCGTCGCCCGGGCCCGGGACATGGGGCTCGGCGACGGCTGACCCGCGCCCGCCGCGGGCACCCCGCCGCCACCCCGCAGCCCCGGGCCGGGGCCGGGACCGGACCGTCGTCCCGCGCCGCCGGGACGGCAGGACCCGCAGGATGCGGGGGAGGAGGCCCTCATGAGCGAACCGGCCGCGACCCAGGCCACCACCACCCCGGCCCGGCACACCGCCGGGCCGGCCACCCGGCCCGCCCGCCCGCACGGCCCGGCGGGACCGCCCGCACCGTCGGCGTTCCCGCCGCGCGCCGCGGCCGCGCCCCGGCGCGCCGTCCTCGGCCCGGCGGCCTGGGCCTGCAGCGCGACCCTGCTCAGCGGGCTCGGCTGGGTCCTGCTCGCCGTCACCCACCCGGACGCGCCCTGGGCCGCCCCGTTCTACCTCCACGACGGCGAGACCGTCCTCCTCGGCTTCGCCTTCGCGCTCTCCGGGCTGCTCATCCTCGCCCACCGCGCCGCGCCCGGCCCCGACGGAACCGCCGCTGGCCCCGCCGCCGGACCGCCCGCCGGCCGCAGCCTCGGCCGGTGCCTGCTCGCCGCCGGGCTCCTCGGCTGCCTCTCCCGCTTCGCCCTCCTCGCCGGCGCGGTCGCCGGCGCCGGCCCCGCCGGGAAGGCCCTCGGTACGGCGCTGCTGCTCGTCTCCGTCGCCCTGTTCATCTTCGTCTCCCTCGCGCTGCCGCTCTGGCTGCCCGAGGGCCGGCTGCCCGGCGGACCGGGCCGCGCCTACGTCGCGGCCATCGCCCTCTGGAGCGCCGTCCACGCGTGCGCCGTCCGCCTGCGCAGCCCGCTGCCCTACCACGGCGACATCCTGGTGCCGCCCGGGAGCGGGCTGCCGCTGGACGAGTGGCACGCCACCCTGGTCGCCTGGGGCCTGGTCGTCACCAGCCTCGCCGTCGCCGCCGTCCGCTGGCGGCGCTCCGCCCGCCCGCACCGCAGCGTCACCGCGGTCCTGGTGCCCTACCTGGTCTGGCTGGTCACCACCAACATCGCGCTGCGGCTCGGCAGCTCGGAGAGCGTCGCGGCGGTCGCCTACTTCGCCGGCTCCGCGCTGTGGATGCTCGGCGCGGTCGGCTACGCCTTCACCCGGGACCGCTCCCGCTACCTCGACCGGGCGACCCGCCGGATGCTCAGCGTCCTCGCCCTCACCGCCGTGCTGATCGCCGGCTACCTCGGTATCGCGCTGCTGCTGCGCCGCGCCCTGCCCGCGGCCAGCAGCGCGCCCGCGCAACTTCTCGCCGCCGGGGCGCTGGCCATCGGCGGGCTCCTCGGACCCACCACCCGGTGGGTGGTGCGGGCCGTCGACCGCTTCTACTACGGCGACCGGGCCCGCCCCTACCAGGTGGTGCGGGCGCTCGCCGAGCGGCTGAGCCGTGCCGTCAGCCCCGCCGACGCGCCGCCCCTGCTCTGCGACACCGTGGTCAACGCCCTCGGCCTGCCCGGCGCCCGGGTCGTCCTGCACACCCGCACCGGGCCGCACGAAGCCGCCGCCGTCGGGACCCTCGGACCGGCCAGCCAGGTGTTCCCGCTCAGCTACGAGGGCGCGGTGATCGGCGACCTGTACGCGCCGCCGCGCACCGGGCAGCCCGAACTGGACGCGCAGGACCACGAGGTGCTGCGCTTCCTCGCCGACCAGGCCGCGCCCGCGATCGCCTCGCTGCGCATGTACGAGGAACTGCAGCGCGGACGGCGGCAGATCGTGCTCGCCCGCGAGGAGGAGCGCCGGCGCCTGCGGCACGACCTGCACGACGGCCTCGGGCCCACCCTCTCGGGCCTGCGGCTCGGCGTCGACACCGTGCGGACCACGGTGCCCGAGGGCTCCCCGGCGGCCCGCTCGCTGGTCGCGGTGTCGGCCGGGATCGGGCAGGCGATCGACGAACTGCGTCGGATCACCGAGGGGCTGGCGCCCGCCGCGCTGGCGGGGGAGGGGCTCGCGGTGGCGCTGCGGCGGCTGGTCGCCGAGCTGGACGGGCCTCGGGTGCGGATCTCGCTGGTGCTGGACCCGGATCCGCCGCCCGTGCTGCCGGCCGCCGTCGAGGTGGCGGCGCTGCGGATCAGCGGCGAGGCGCTGCACAATGTGCTGCGCCACTCGGGGGCGGGCCGGGCCCGGCTGACGCTGCGGGTGCGGCCTGAGGCGGTGGTGGTGGAGATCTGGGACGACGGCTGCGGTTTCCCGGCCGGTCCGGTGGAGGGCTGGGACGGGAGCGGGACGGCGCGACGGGCCGGTTCGGGCGTGGGGCTGCGCTCGATGGCCGAGCGGGCCGAGGAGCTGGGCGGCCGGTTCGCGACGGGCAACCACGACGGCGGCGCCGTCGTCCGCGCGGTGCTGCCCCGCACCCCTGAGCAGCCCCGGGTCGACGACCGACCGCTGACAGCTGACGACTGACAGATATCAGCTGACAGATAACGGATGACAGATTTCAGATTCTGTCAGCTGTCACCTGCCCGCCGCCCCTTGACGGACACCCGGCTTCCCCCAATCATCATGGTCGCGTCAACTTTTCGGCGCGGCCGGCGGCCCCACACCCCCTCAACATCCCTCCGCCGCCCGTGAGGTGACGCGCTTCCGTTCTGCCCCACCGGATACCGGAGCCCCCATTGACCGAGCGCGCCCCGCGGCGATCCCGCCTGCGCCGATCCGCCCTGTCCGCCGCTGCCGCCGTCACCCTCGCGGCCGCCTTCCTCGTCCCCGCCGCCTCGGCGGCCCCCGCGCCTCCCGCGGCGCCCCCGGCCCCCGCCGCACCGGCGACGGCCGCCGCCCCCGACATCCCGGTCGCCAACGTCAAGGCGCACCTGGCCCAGCTCCAGTCCATAGCCACCGCCAACGGCGGCAACCGGGCCCACGGCCGCACCGGCTACAAGGCCTCGATCGACTACGTGAAGAGCAAGCTGGACGCGGCCGGCTACACCACCTCGCTGAAGACCTTCAGCTACAACGGCTCGACCGGCTACAACCTCATCGCCGACTGGCCCGGCGGCGACACCTCGCACGTCGTGATGGCCGGCGCCCACCTCGACTCCGTCACCGGCGGGCCGGGCATCAACGACAACGGCTCCGGCTCGGCCGGCGTCCTGGAGACCGCGCTCGCCGTCTCGCGGGCCGGCCTCCAGCCCACCAAGCACCTGCGGTTCGGCTGGTGGGGCGCCGAGGAGTACGGCATGGTCGGCTCCAAGAACTACGTCAACAGCCTTGCCGCCACCGAGCGTTCGAAGATCGAGACCTACCTCAACTTCGACATGATCGGCTCGCCCAACCCCGGCTACTTCACCTACCGCTACGACAGCGCGCTCGACGCCCTGTTCCGCGACTACTTCGCCGGCCTCGGCATCAGCACCGAGCAGGACTTCGAGGGCGACGGCCGCTCCGACCACGCCCCGTTCCAGAACGCCGGCATCCGGGTCGGCGGACTGTTCAGCGGCGCCGACTACACCAAGACCAGCGCCCAGGCGGCGAAGTGGGGCGGAACGGCGGGCCAGCCCTTCGACCGCTGCTACCACTCCTCCTGCGACACCAGCGCCAACATCAACGACACCGCGCTGGACCGGATGAGCGACGCCATCGCCTACGCCGTCTGGACCCTCGCCGCCGGCTCCACCACCCCGCCCACCGGCACCGTCTTCGAGAACACCGCCGACGTCCAGATCCCCGACAACGGCTCGGCCGTGACCTCCGACGTGACCGTCACCGGCCGCACCGGCAACGCCCCGGCGGCGCTCCAGGTCGGCGTGGACATCAAGCACACCTACCGCGGCGACCTCGTCATCGACCTGGTCGCGCCGAACGGCACCGCCTTCCGCCTCAAGTCCAGCAGCAGCGACTCCGCGCCGAACGTGCAGACCACGTACACCGTGAACGCCTCCGCCGTGCCGGCCAACGGCACCTGGAAGCTCAAGGTCCAGGACGTGGGCCCGCAGGACGTCGGCTACATCGACAGCTGGAAGCTCACCTTCTGACCCCCGCCGGCGAGAAGCCGGACGCGGGAAAGGCCCCGGGGGCGCCGGTCCGCCGGCCGGCACCCCCGGAGGTCCCTCCTACGGGGCCATCTCGTAGGCGCCCGAGAGCGCCTCGACCATGCCCCACACCTTCGCCGCCCGCGCCGCGTCCGCGACCGGGCGGCGCACGTGCGCCAGCGCCCACGCCGCCTGGGCCCCGCTGGTGGACGCCTTGCCGTGCAGCTCGGTGGCGTGCGCGGAGAAGTCCCGCACCAGCGCGTCGAAGACCTGGTCCAGCAGGTCCGCGTCCAGCCCGGTGAGCGCCGCCTGCTCCAGCACCAGCTGGCCGTAGACGATCAGCGCGAACAGCTGGCCGATCTCCAGCAGGAAGTCCAGGTCCGCCTGCTGCTCCGCGCTCGGCGCGTGGCTGAGCAGCAACTCGCAGAAGCCGTCGGCCTGTTCGCGGAAGCGGGCGACGTTCGGCAGGTGCCCGTGCGCGTCGTAGGCGGCCCGCCAGTCGTGGAAGCGGATCGCGCCGAGACCGCGGGCCGGGCCCTGCCGGAACAGGGACGCGTCGTCGGCGGCGTCCTGCCGGGTCGGCACCGGGGCGTACTCGGCCGGGTCGAACAGGTAGTTGGCCATGAACTTGAGGATCAGCGCCAGGTTGACGTGGACGGTGCCCTCCAGCTTCGGCAGGCCGCGGATGTCCTTGGCGGCCTTGTCGAAGTAGGTGTCCGCCTCGAAGCCCTTGGCCGCGATGACGTCCCACATCAGGTCGATGACCTTCTCGCCCTCGGTGGTGACCTTCATCTTGGTCATCGGGTTGAAGAGCAGGTAGCGGCGGTCCTCGGGGGAGGCGGTGCGGAAGTAGTCCACCGAGCGGGCGGAGAACAGCTTCATCGCCACCAGCCGCGCGTAGGCGTCGGTCAACTCCCGGCGCACGTGCGGGAAGTCGGTGACCTTCCGGCCGTACAGCACCCGGTTGTGGGCGTGCGTGACGGCCTCGTACATCGCGTGCTCGCAGATGCCGACGGAGGCCGTGCACAGGTTGAACTTGCCGACGTTGACGGTGTTCAGGGCGGCGTCGAAGGCGGCCTTGCCGGTGTGCAGCACGTCCTCGGCGCGGACCGGGTACTCCTCCAGCCGGAACTCGCTGACGTACATCTGGGCGTTCACCACGTTCTTCACCAGGTGGTACGCCTCGTGGCGGCTGTCGGCGGCGAAGAAGACGTAGCCCTCCGGCCCCTCGACGTCCGAGCGGCGGCCGAACACCGAGACCAGGCCGGCGACGTTGCCGTTGCCGATGTAGTACTTGGAGCCGGTGGCGGTGAAGCCGCCCTCGCCGTCCGGGGTGAGGATCATGTCGGTCGAGTAGATGTCGGCGCCGTGGCCCCGCTCGGAGAGGCCGAACGCCATCACGTGGCCCTCCGTCAGGAGGCGTGCGGCACGCGCCCGGACGGCCTCGTTCTCGCTCTGCCACACCGGGCCCAGGCCCAGGATGGTGACCTGCCAGGTGTACCAGTAGCCGAGGCCGTAGAAGCCGAGGATCTCGTTCAGCTCGGCGATCCGGGAGGTGTCCCAGCGCTTGGCCGGGTCGGCCGAGGAGGGCGTCAGGAACTCGGCGAACAGGCCTTCCTTCGCGGCGAATTCGAGGAAGTCGGCGTACCAGGCACGGTCGATGTAGGTGTCGACCAGCGCCTTCTTGCCGCGCGATTCGAACCAGTCCACGGTCGCGCGCAGCAGTCGGCGGGTCGGCTCGTCGTACTGTGCGGGGTCGTAGGTGCGCGGGTTGAAGAGCATCGCGGGCTCCCGGGGGTCGAGGGTGAGGGTGAGGGCGGGTGGAAGGGGGGAGAGAGGGGCGGGAGGGGCGGGCGGTGGTCAGCGGTCGGATCCGGGGTCGGTGGCGGCCCGGTCGTCGGCCAACTCGCGCAGGGTGGCGAGCACTTCGTCGAGCCAGGCGAGCGTCATCCGCTCGTACTCGATGCCGCCGCGCAGCACCACGTGCTGGAGCCGCTCCCCGGCGTCGAGCGCGCCCGGCGTCCCGGCGGCCGGGAAGTCGCGCCGCTCGCCGTGCAGGTAGCGGGCGAGCAGGGCGGCGTGGCCCTCCCGGTGGCGCTCGACCTCGGGGATCAGCGCGGCCGGGTCGTCGAAGGCGGCGGCCCGGATCCGGACGGCCAGCTCGTGGCGGACGGTCTCCGGTTCGACGGGCTCGCGCAGCCAGCCGGCGAGCGCCTCGCGCCCGGGCGGGGCCGCCGAGTACACCTTCTTGTCCGGCCGGCCGTCCTGGGCGACCTCCTCGGCGCGGACCCAGCCGTCCGCCTCCATCCGCCGCAGCACCCGGTAGATCTGCTGGTGGGTGGCGGTCCAGAAGCGGCCGATGGACCGGTCGAAGCGCCGGGCCAGTTCGTAGCCGGAGCCGGGTCGCTCCAGCAGCGAGACGAGGATCGCGTGCTCCAGTGCCATGACCGGCATCCTGCTATGCAACGAGTTGCATAGGCAAGGGCGGCAGGCGGCGGTGAGACGGAGGTCACCCGTACCGTCACCGCCGGGTGTCGGAGTGGGTGCGGAAGAGTAGTCGCCCGGGGCAAAAGGTGCAAAACAGGCGAACGGCGCCAGAATGGTACTGGGCTAGAGCCCTCCATGTTCGAAACCTAGGAGGTGGTATCGGTGTCGACCCAAGCGCCGATGGGCATGGAGCACCATCCGGACATCGTCGAACTCCGGGAGCACTACGAGCGGGTCACGCTGACCCCGCGGGCCCAGGGCGTCGAAGCCCTGGCCGTTCTGGCCGGTCTGTTCCTGGCGGCCTCGCCGTGGATCGTCGGCTTCACCGCGTTCAGCACGCTGACCGTCACCTGCCTGATCGTCGGCATCGCCTACTGCGTGCTGATGGCCGGCTACGGCTCGGCGTACGAGCGCACCCACGCACGGGCCTGGGCGGCCACCCTGCTCGGCGCGTGGACGATCATCTCCCCGTGGGTCGTCTCGGGTGAGGTCGATCGGGGCAAGAACATCGTCACCTGCCTGGTCACGGGCGCCGTGATGTTCCTGCTGGGGCTGGCCGCCATCTCGATGGCCACGATGACGTCGAACGGAGCAGCGATGCGGCGCGGCCGGGCCGGCCGCGCCAGGGGCTGACGG